>NZ_JBEYYO010000007.1:0-85546 GCF_040645615.1 Glycomyces sp. NPDC046736
CTGCGGCGCCGAGCCGAGTCGCGCGTACGCTCGCCGCCGTCCCGCCGTCCCGCCGTCCCGCCGTCCCGCCGTCCCGCCGTCCCGCCGTCCCGCCGTCCCGCCGTCCCGCCGTCCCGCCGTCCCGCCGCCGTTCGCGGAAATTGAGCACCGGCCTTCCCGCCGCTTCCACCCGAACGCGAACTCCGAGGTCCGAGCGCACAACTGCTGGTCCAGACGTTTTTGAACACGTTCGATCGACCCTTTCAGTGTCTTGTGAAAGCTTTCACAAGAACGTTGTTTCGGGCCCGCGGGCCCGTACGTTCAAGGCATGGACGCAACCCAGCTCCTCGCTCAAGCCTCCGATGTGGTCGCCGCGGCCGACCCGGCGGGGCTCATGCCCGCGCGCCAGCAGATGGCGCTCTCACTCGGGTGGCACATCATCCTCGCCTGCTTCGGCGTGGCCTTCCCGGCGATCATCTTCGTGATGCACCTGCGCGGGATCCGGGGGAACGACCCGGTCGCGCTCGGCCTCGCCAAGCGCTGGGGCAAGGCCTCGGCCGTGCTCTTCGCCATCGGCGCGGTCTCCGGGACCGTGCTCAGCTTCGAGATGGGCCTCTTGTGGCCCGGCCTCATGGGCACCTACGGCGACGTCCTCGGCCTGCCCTTCGCGTTCGAAGGCCTCGCGTTCTTCCTCGAAGCGATCTTCCTCGGCATCTACCTCTACGGCTGGGGCCGCATGCCCCCCAAGCTCCACCTGCTCATGGTCGTCCCGATGGCGATCACCGGCATCATCGGCACGTACTGCGTGCTCGCGGTCAACGCCTGGATGAACGTCCCCACCGGCTTCGACATCATCAACGGCGAAGTCACCAACATCGAGCCGTGGGCGGTCCTGTTCAACACCCACACCTTCATGCAGTTCGCCCACATGTGGGTCGCCGCCTACATGGTCGCCGGATTCTCGATCGCCGCCGTCTACGCCGTGGGCCTCCTCAAGGGACGCCGCGACCGCCATCACCGCCTCGGCTTCATGGTGCCCTTCGCGTTCGCGACCGTCGCCGCCCTCGCCCAGCCCTTCGTGGGCCACCTCCTCGGCGAGGGCCTGGACGAGCGCCAGCCCGCCAAACTCGCCGCGTTCGAACTCGCCGAAGCCACCGACGAAGGGCCTTCCCCGCTGCGCCTGGGCGGCGTCCTCATCGAAGGAGAGATCAAGGGCGCCATCGAGATCCCCTACCTCGGCTCGATCATCTCGATGGGCTCGCTCGAACCGGTCCCGGGCCTCGACCAGATCCCCGAGGAGGACCACCCTCCCGTCAACATCACCCACCTCGCGTTCCAGACCATGATCGGCCTCGGCCTGCTCCTGATGGCCGCCGTGGTCCTGTACTGGTTCCTGCGCTGGAGGGGCAGAGACCTGCTCGACAACCGCTGGTTCCTGCGCCTCATGGGCGTCTCCGGGGTCCTCGCGATCCTCGCGATGGAGGCCGGGTGGATCGCCACCGAAGTGGGCCGCCAGCCCTGGATCGTCTACGGCGTCATGCGCACCACCGACGCCGCCGCCGACCACTCGGGCGGCCTGTGGGCCGTCTACGGCGGCTCGGTCCTGCTCTACGGTGCGATGAGCGTCGGCGCGATCGTGGTCCTGCGCTCGATGGCCCGCCGCTGGCGCAAGGGCGAGGCCGACCTGCCCAGTCCCTATGGGCCCCAGACGCTCCAGGGCCCGGTCGAGATCCGCGAGTGCGGGGACGAGAAGGACGCCGCCGAGAAGGAGACCGCGCGATGATGACCGTCGAGTTCGCCGTCGCGCTGGCGCTGTTCGCCGGGGTGGTCTGCTACGCCGTGCTCGGCGGGGCCGACTTCGGTTCGGGCTTCTACGATCTGACCGCCGGAGGGGCCCGGAAGGGCGCGCCGTTGCGGACCCTTGTGGACTCCAGCATCGGCCCGGTGTGGGAGGCCAACCACGTGTGGCTCATCTACGTCTTGGTGATGTGGTGGACCGGGTTCCCCGAGTCGTTCGCGGCGGCGATGACGACCCTGTACGCGCCGTTGGTGTTCGCGCTGATCGGGATCGTGCTGCGGGGCGCGAGCTTCGCGTTCCGCAAGTACAGCGCCACGCTGGCGCAGGCGCGGCTGTTCGGGATCGTGTTCGCGACCTCGTCGGTGGTGGCCCCGTTCTTCCTGGGCACGATCGCCGGTGCGCTGGCCTCGGGCCGGGTTCCCGCGGGCGGGTACGGCGACCCGTGGTCGTCGTGGCTCAATCCGACCTCGCTGTTCACCGGCGCGATCTCGGTGGGCACGTGCGCTTTCTTGGCCGGGACGTTCCTGACCGCCGACGCGGCCCGCAGGGGTCAGGCGCGCCTGGCCTCGCAGCTGCGGGCGCGTTCGCTCCTGGTCGGGGCGGTGACCGGCGCGGTGGTCTTCGCGGCGCTGATCCCGATCGAGCACGACGCGCCGACGCTGTGGGAGGGCCTGATGGGCCGGGCCGCGCCGGTCATGGCCCTGTCGGCTCTCGGCGGGGCCGCGACGCTGGTCCTGTTGTGGCGCAGGCGGTTCGGTCCGGCGCGGCTGACGGCGGTGGTCGCGGTCGCGGCGGTGATGGCCGGGTGGGGCCTGGGCCAGTACCCGTGGGTCCTGGTCGACCAGGTCGACATCGCCGAGGCGGCCGGGGCCCCGGCCACGATGCAGGGCCTGCTGGTCGCGGTGGGGATCGCGGCGGTGGTCGTGGGCCCGGCGCTGGGCTACCTCTTCTACCTCACGCAGTCGCCCAAGTGGAACGAGCCGGGTCGCGGCGGCGTCGAAGCCGCGGGCCCGCCGAACGGCGCGGCGCACTGGTCCAGCCGGGTCGCCGATTGACCATTGAGGACGAGCTTTGCTCCGCGGTGGATGACGGAGGGCCGGGTGCGTGTCGCACCCGGCCCTCCGAGCGAGCCCTGGGGTGGGTCTAGCAGTAGCTGTTGAGGTGCGACTGGAGCGCGCTCTTCTCGGCGGAGTCGACGCTCAGGTTGTAGAGCGACTTGACGTGGATCCACGCTTTGACGTAGTCGCAGCGCACGGCGGTGTTGGTCGGCATCCACTCGGCCGGGTCCTTGTCACCCTTGGAGCTGTTGGCCGAGCTCGTGGCGATCCACAGTTGCGGTGAGTTGATGTCGTTGGCGAAGGCCTGGCGCTGCGCGGTGCTCCAGGACCAGGCGCCCGACGCCCACGCTTCCGAAAGGGCCACGACATGGTCGATGGTGGCGTTGGAGACCGTGGTGGTCCACACGTTGTCGAAGTCGGACTGCCAGGACCCGGAGGTCGGCTGGCACCCGTCGGAGGTGACGACGTTGTTGCCGTCGCGCTTGAGCACGTACTGGCGCGCGGTGCAGCCGCCGGAGCCGCTCACGGACCTCCAGTGCGGGAACAGGCTTCGGTCGTAGCTGTCGCCGTGCGATTCGGAGGCCACGGTGAGCCCGTTGAGTTCCGACTGCGCGGTCGAGGTCGAGGGGATGCCGGGGGGCCGGACCGCTTGCGCGGGAGTGGTGTCGACGGCGAGGACGGTGATGATCGCGAGCGCGGCGGCGGCGATGGCGGCCACTGCGCGGCGGGCGGGGAGGGTCCAGGGACGCATGTGCAGCTCCTGAGCAGACTGATGGGAGCCGGGGGTGGCCGGCCGTGGGGGAGTGGCCGCTGAGGATCAGGGTTATCGGCCTTCATCGATGTAAACATGGGATCATCCGTTATGGCAAGGGATGCGGACGATTGTTCACACATACGACATCGGTTGGTTGGCCCTGAATACCCGTTTTATTCAGTCCGCGAGGCGGCCGATGCGGTGAGCGACGGTGGCGGCCACGGCCGCGAGGTCGTCTTCGGTGTGCGGCTCAAGGAGCGAGGCGAGTGCTTCGAGCGAGCCGTGGATCTCCTTGCGGCTCAGGTCTTTCGGGTGCGTGTCCCGCATGCCCGGCGGCGCGGCGGCGTCGGCGTTCTCCACGGTGACGGCACCGAAGGCGGGGAACGGCAGTCCGAGGGTGCGGGCGTGGAGTCGCCACAGGTTGTCGCGCGCGTCGGTGAGTGCTTTGAGCGCGCGCCAAGGATGGTCGCGCAGTGCGTGCCGGGCGGCGTCGCCGATTGCGATCCACGCCAGGAAGGTCCATTCGCGGGCGGTGGCCTCGCCTGCGTCCCACCGCTCGGGGTCGAGCTCGGTGGCGAGCCGGTTCGACTTGTCCACCAACGCGGTCGCCTCGGGCGGAAGCCCGTCGCGCCGCTCCCGGTCGAAGACCACAAGGGAGAGTTGGCGGCCGTCCCGGTACACGACCATGAGGTGGTCGACGCCGCCGAGGTCCTGGACGAGCGTGCCCGCCACAGGCGCGAACGCCTCGGCCGCCTCCCGCGCGGCGGCCAGTCGCCCGGCCGGGTCGTCGACCCCGATCCCGGCGTCCACATCGGAGAGCGCGTCGCCGCCGCCGCGCCCGAGCGACCCGCCGAGCTCGACCCAGTCCACCCAGTCGGTGTCACTCGCCCACTGCCGCAGCGCTTCGGCGATCGCCCACGGGTCGGGTGCGGTGCTCATGCTGGCCTCCCGGTTCGGTGAGCGACCACGTTACCGCTTCTACTGCACGTCGCGCCGGGGCTTGAGCTGGTCCACGAACCACACGTCGACCAGGTCGCCCACGATGGTGCGCACCGGGTCGTCGGCGCTCTCGATGGCCTCGCCGTCGGTGCGCCCGATGACCACGTACATCAGGTAGTGCCCGTAGGTGTTGTAGCCGACCATGGTCGCCGCGCGGCCCAGCTCCTCGGCCGCGCCGTCGGTGCGCAGCGCCGCGAAGCCGCCTTCGAGCCCGGCGTCGATCGCCTCCCGCAGCGCCTCGGCCTCTTCGGCGTCGGCGAGGTTGAGCACGCCCGCCGTGGCGGCGTACTCCCCGTCGGGATTGACCACGGTCGCGCGCACGGTCTGCGTGCAGTCGGCGTCGCCGAGCAGCTCGGCGAGTTCGTCCAGTCCCGCTGCGGCGCAGTCGGTCAGCTCCTCGGCTTCGAGCACCTCGTACGCGCCCGCGGCCCCGGCCGGAGTGAACGAGGCGGCGGCGAACAGCTCCTCGACGGTGATCGGCGCGGCGTCGGTCTCCCTCGCGGCGATTGGGTCCACCACCTCCGGAGCGTCCGAACCCGACTCCACAGGGGACGATGCTTGAGCGTCGCCGGTCTGCTGCGCAGACGGATCGGACTCGCCCTCGCGCAGCACGATGAACGCCCCGGCCGCGCAGGCCGCGGCCACCGCGAGCGCGGAGACCACGGCGAGCGCCACCAGCCACCAGCGGGTGCGGCGGCGGGCGCGCTGGGCGGCGCGGCGGAGCGGACGGGACGCGTGGATGTGCTCCAGGTGCGCCTCCATGTCCTCCTCCGCGCCGCGGTCGATCACGGAAGGCGGCAGTTCCTCGGGGCTGAGCCGGACGGTGGGCGCGCCCGATTGCGCGCGCTCGTCGTACTCCGCCCAGTCGTATCCCGGATCGGTCGGTTCTCGGCGCCCCTGCGTCTGCTGGGGAACGCCGAAGGGAGACGGGCCATGTGCCATAGCTCGCAGCTTAGACCCGCGGCGGGGTGAAACCCGGAAAGGTTCCCTCGGGAGAAGGACCGCGATGAGCGAACTTCATCTTCGCGGGTGAAGACGCGTGCGTCTCTCCGCGCCGGTCCGGCCGCCCCGCCCGGGCGCGACGCGCGACAATGGGGGCGTGTCTGAGCAGCCGGAGCACTATTTCAGCGAGCAGCCCGCCGTGGACGACCGCGAGCGGACCATCGAGTTCACCCTCGACGGCGTCACCCACGAGCTGACGACCTCCACAGGCGTCTTCTCCGGCAGCCGCCTCGACCCCGGCACGAGCGTGCTCCTCAACAAGGTCGTCCCTCCCGACACGCCCGGCACCTTCCTCGACCTGGGCTGCGGCTACGGCCCCATCAGCACCGTCCTGGCCCAGCGCGCCGACGCCGAGGTCTGGGCCGTCGACGTCAACCGCCGCGCCCTCGACCTGACCCGCCGCAACACCGAGAAGGTCCCCGGGACCGTGCACGTCGCCGTCCCCGAGGAGGTCCCCGCCGAGGTCCGCTTCGACGAGATCTGGTCCAACCCGCCCATCAAGATCGGCAAGCCCGCCCTCCACGAACTCCTCGCCACCTGGCTCCCGCGCCTCAGCGACGAGGGCGTGGCCTGGCTCGTCGTCTCCAAGCACCTCGGCGCCGACTCCCTGGCGCGCTGGCTGGCCGAGCGCGGCTGGACCGTCGACAAGCACGCCAGCGCGAACGGCTACCGGGTCCTGCGCGTGGACCGCTCGGAGCAGTAGCGTCGGGGGTCTGGCCTACGATGGGGTGGCTCCCGAGCGACCCCGGAGGACCCCATGCCCCGTGACGAGGCTCCCAGCGGCGCCGTCGACCTGCCCCTGACGCTCACCCAGATCGCTTACGGCGGCAAGGCGACCGTGAACGTGGCCGCGCCGGGCCCCTGCGTCAACTGCGAGGGCTCGGGCCGCGAGGACGGGCAGTGGTGCAACTACTGCGACGGGTCGGGCTCGATGGTCGTCGAACGCGACGTCACGGTGCGGATCAAGCCCGGCCTGGCCGACGGCGACACGGTGATGCTCCCCGCCGAAGGCGCCGACGGCGTGATCGCGATCGTGCGCGAGACCCCGCACCCCGTCTTCACCCGCGACGGCGCCGACCTGCACACGGTGCTCGACGTCGAACCCGAAGTGCTCGAAGACGGCGACATCCTCGACATCGAGACGCTCGGCGGCGAGGCCGAACTCCGCGTCCCGGCGGGCACCGCCGACGGCGCCGAACTGCGCCTGACCGGCGAGGGCATGCCCGGCCCCGACGGCCGCGGCGACCTCATCGTCGAACTGCGCGAACTGGCCGCCCCGCCGCCCGAGGAGGTCCGCGAGGCGCGGCGCATCGGCTCGGGCCGGGCGATCGCGGGCGCGGCGGCCGTACTGGCCGGGCTCATCACGATGCTGGTCGCGATCGGGATGCGGGCGAACACCGAGATCTGCACGCCCAGTGAGGAAGTGCGGTGCGTCGTGGTCGTCAACGGGGTCGCCAGGGGCGAGGCCACCCCCGGAGAGCAACGCGACAGGGCCGACCTCACGATGTTCCTCGTCCTGGTTCCGGGCGCGGTGGTCTTCGGCTTCGGAATGCATTCGCTCGCAACGGGTCTGAGGCGCATGGGCGAACACCGGGCCGAGGCGGGCCAGCGGCGCGCGCCCTGACCGAAGTGTCCGGATGCTGACACCGACTTGTCACGGAACGCCGCGATGACGTAACGTGGCCGCCAGAAACGAATACGCCCACGGGAGTCCGATGCATCGGGCTGAGAGGGGACTTGGTAGTCCCGACCGTCGAACCTGATCCAGATCATGCTGGCGCAGGGAGAAGGAGCCATGCACGCATTCAGTCTGCCTCGACTTCACGTCATCACCGACACCCGCCGCCCCAGCGGCTTCGGTACCTCCCAGTCGGGGCGCGACCCCCACCCAGAAGCTCTCCCCGGCCCTGCCGCACTCACGGAAGCGACATTCGACCGGACGGTCGACTCGCGCGGCGGCGACCCGGCCGCTTCCCTTGGCCGCGAACCGATCACGGGAACGCCTCCCGGCCGCGACCCGTCGACCGCCGCCTCGACCGGCCGAGCCCCGCTCGCGGCAACGTCGCCCGCATCGCCGGTCGCCGCCCCTCGCCGCGACCCCCTCGTGGTCGCCGAGGCCGCGCTGGCGGCGGGGGCCCGGCTGATCCAGGTCCGCCCCGAGGACCATTACGACGACCGCGAGGCCCACGACCTCGCCGCCGAACTCATGGCGCTCTGCGAGCGGTACGGCGCGACCTGCCTGGTCAACGACCGCGTCCACGTCGCCCAAGCCGTCGGCGCGCACGGCGTCCACCTCGGCGCCCGAGACCTCCCGATCGACGCCGCCCGCCGCATCCTCGCGCCCGGCGCGATCATCGGCGGCACCTGCCGCGAACCGGAGGCGGCCCGAGCCGCCCGCCGAGCCGGAGCCACCTATCTCGGCGTCGGCCCGGTCTGGGCCACCACCACGAAAACCGGCCTCCCCGCACCGATCGGCCTCGAAGGCCTCGCCGCGGTCTGCGCCGCGGTCGACCTCCCGGTGATCGCGATCGGCGGCATCACCGCATCCCGAGCAGCCGAATGCCGCGCGGCCGGGGCCCACGGCGTAGCGGTGGTCGGAGCGATAGCGGCCGCCGAGGACCCAGCAGCCGCAACGGCCGAACTCCTCGCGGCACTGGACGAAACCCCGAAGTTCCGCACCGGTCCCCGCCGCACTGTCACGCGCACCCCGGCCCGCCCCAACCCGGCCGCGCCGAACCCCGCGCAATCGCCTGCACCTCAGGCCGACACTGAACCCAGCAACCCGACTTCGACCCCGACCACGCTCCGGCGCGAATCGACCGCCGCCGCCGCCGCCGCCGTCACCACCGACCGCGCAGCACTCGATCGGCCCACCGATCCCTCCCACACGCAACCGCTTGCGCCCCAAGGCGACACCGATCCCGGCGACGCAGCGTCGGCCCCGACCGCGCTCCGGTGCGAATCGACCGCCGCCGCCGTCACCACCGACCGCGCAGCACTCGATCGGCCCACCGAGCCCTCCCACACGCAACCGC
The DNA here is from genome assembly GCF_040645615.1 of Glycomyces sp. NPDC046736. Taxonomy (NCBI): domain Bacteria; kingdom Bacillati; phylum Actinomycetota; class Actinomycetes; order Glycomycetales; family Glycomycetaceae; genus Glycomyces; species Glycomyces sp. NPDC046736. The sequence continues at coordinate 8,626 of NZ_JBEYYO010000007.1, forward strand.
TTGCGCCCCAAGGCGACACCGATCCCGGCGACGCAGCGTCGGCCTCGACCGCGCTCCGGCCCGAATCCACCACCGAGACCGGCGCTGAATCCGCAACGCTCGACCGCCCCGCTGCATCGCACCCACCGCAACCGCCCGCCGCACCGACCGACGCCGCCATCGGCCACCGACATGCGGGTGAGGGCCGATGACCCGCGTCGCCGTCATCGGGGCCGGGTCCATCGGGCTCGCCATCGCGTGGCGAGCCGCCCACGCCGGGGCCGCGGTCGTCGTGCACGACCCCGCGCCCGGCTCAGGCGCGTCGCGCGTCGCCGCGGGCATGATCGCTCCCGCCACCGAGACCCACTACGGCGAACAGGCGCTGGCCCCGCTCATGGCCGCCTCCGCCGACGCCTGGCCCGCGTTCGCCGCCGACCTCGAACAGGCCACCGGCCTCGACGTCGGCTTCTGCGACGTGCCCACCCTCGTCGTCGGCCTCGACGACGCCGACCGCGCCGAAGTCGAGCACCAAGCCGACCTCTACCGCGCCACAGACCGCACCGTCGACACCCTCACCCCAAGGGCCGCAAGACAAACCGAACCGCTGCTCAGCCATCGCGTCCGCGGCGGCCTCCTCGCCCCCGGCGACCGCGCCGTCGATCCTCGGGTCGTCCACAAAGCACTGATCATCGCCGCCGAGCATGCGGGCGTTCAGTTCCACACCGCCCCCGTCACCGACACCACCGCGCTCGACGCCGACCAGACCGTCATCGCCGGCGGTTGCGGTTCCGCCGCACTCGAACCCTGGCGCCTGTCGGTCCGGCCCGTGCGCGGCGTCGTCCTCCGCCTCCGGGCCGAAGGCCAAGCCGTACCCCGAACCACCGTGCGCGGCTTCGTGAAAGGCCACCCGATCTACATCGTCACCCGATCCGACGGCGAGATCGTCATCGGCGCGACCAGCGACGAACGCGGCTTCGACACCCGAACCGCCACTGCCGGAGCCGTCCACGACCTCCTGCGCCACGCCATCGAACTCGTCCCCGAGATCGCCGAATACCACCTCGACGAAGTCAGCGTCGGCTTCCGCCCCGCCACCCCCGACAACCTGCCCCTCCTCGGCCGCCTCGATGCGCGCACCATCGCCGCGACCGGCCACTACCGCAACGGCATCGCCCTCATCCCCGCCACCGCCACCGCCGTGGCGGCCCTCATCGCAGGCGAGGACCCGGACGCCCTGCGCCCGTTCGACCCCCACCGCTTCACCCCCGGCCGCACCGTCAAGGAGTCGCACCAGTGAACATCCACCTCAACGGCCGCCCCGGCGACGCCGCGACCGTCGCCGAAGCCGTCGCCGCCGTGACCGAAGCGCCCCGCGGCATCGCCGTCGCCCTCAACGGCGAAGTCGTCCCACGATCCGAATGGGACCGTCCACTTCAGGACGGCGACACCGTCGAAGTCCTCACCGCCACACAAGGAGGCTGACATGCACCACACCGACGGGCTCCGCATCGCCGACAAGACCTTCACCTCCCGGCTCATCCTCGGCACCGGCGGCGCCGCCAACCACGTCCAACTCGCCGACGCCATCACCGCCTCCGGCACCGAACTGGTCACCGTCGCCCTGCGCCGCGTCAACCCCGACGCCCCCTCCCTGCTCGACGTGATCGACAAATGCGGCGTCGACCTCCTGCCCAACACCGCCGGATGCTTCACCGCCGAACAAGCCGTCCGCACCGCCAAACTCGCCCGCGAGGCCTTCGGCACCGACTGGATCAAACTCGAAGTCATCGGCGACGAGGACACCCTCCTCCCCGACCCCGTCGAACTCCTCGACGCCGCCGAAACCCTTGTGGCCGAAGGGTTCACCGTCCTCCCGTACACCAGCGACGACCCGGTGCTGGCCCGCCGCCTCGAAGACGCCGGCTGCGCCGCCGTGATGCCCCTCGCCGCGCCCATCGGCACCGGCCTCGGCGTGCGCAACCCGCACAACCTCGCGCTGATCTGCGACAACGCCACCGTCCCGGTCATCTGCGACGCGGGCATCGGCACCGCCTCCGACGCCGCGCTCGCGATGGAACTGGGCTGCTCGGCGGTCCTCCTCGCCACCGCCGTCACCCGCGCCGCCGACCCGGCCCTCATGGCCGCAGCGATGCGCGACGCGGTCACCGCCGGCCGCGCCGCCCGCCTCGCCGGACGCATCCCCAAGCGCCACTTGGCCAAAGCCTCCTCCAGCTTCGAAGGGATGGCCGACCTGTGAACCGCACCCAACCACCCGTGGCCCTCACCATCGCCGGCTCCGACTCCGGCGGCGGCGCGGGCATCCAAGCCGACCTCCACACGTTCGCCGCCCACGGCGTCCACGGCACCAGCGCGCTGACGGCGATCACCGCCCAGAACACCCGCGGCGTCACCGCCGCCGAAGCGGTGAGCACGGATCTGCTGCGGGCCCAACTCGACGCCGTGCTCACCGACTTCCCGGTGGCCGCCGTCAAGACCGGGATGCTCGGCGGCGGCGACCTCCTCGCGGTCGTGGCCGAATACGGCCGCGCCGACCGCCTCCCGAACCTCGTGGTCGACCCGGTCATGGTCACCACCACCGGCGACACGCTGTTCGCGGGCGACCCGACCGCGTACCTCGCCGAACTCGGCCCACTCGCGACCGTGCTGACCCCCAACCTGATCGAGGCGCAACTGCTCCTCGGCCAACCGATCGCCACCACCGACGACATGCGCGACGCCGCCCGCGCGCTGGCCACGTACGGGCCGCGAGCGGTGCTCGTCAAGGGCGGGCACCTCGACGGCGAGGCTTCGATCGACGTGCTGTGGTGCGACGGCCAGATGCTCGACCTCGCCGCTCCTCGGGTGGCGACGCGGAACGACCACGGCACCGGCTGCACCCTCGCGGCGGCGATCGCCGCGCGCATCGCGCTCGAACACCCGCTGCCCCAAGCGATCGCGGGCGCGAAGGCGTATGTGACCGACGCGCTCAAAGCGGCGGCGAAGAGGCACCTCGGCACCGGCCCGGGGCCGGTCCATCACCATCACGGCCAGAAGAGCACCGCGCTATTAACGCGGCCGGGGCTCGCGTTCTTGTTTTCGGGCACGCCGAAGGCCCGGCGGAACGCGAATCGTGGGCCCCCGGTTTTAAACCCTGACAGATGGATACGACATTTCACCGATCGAACGCGTGGTGAGCGCTGGTCGCGTTTCGGTTGGGGGCGAGCGAAATCGCGTGTGAGCGTGGGTCGTGTTTTCGTTTTCGGGCACCACGAGTAGTGCTTCGCGGTGCGAGCGATGGGCCCCCGGTTTCAACCCTGACTTGTAGGTACGACAGTTTTCGCGCCATGCGAGCTGTTGTGTGACTGGAATCATTTAGGAGAGAGCATGAACGCCAGGAGCAAGGTGTACGTCGAAGGATCGCGGGCCGATATTCGGGTGCCGTTCACTCAGGTCGAGTTGAGCGGGGGGGAGGAACCGGTTCGGCTTTATGACACCTCCGGGCCCGGGTCGGAGCCCGAGGTTGGGTTGCCCGCTCTCAGGAGTGCATGGATCGCCGAGCGGGGGACTGAGGGGGCTCGCAATACGCAGCTTCACTACGCCCGGCAGGGGATCATCACTCCCGAGATGGAGTTCGTCGCCATTCGCGAAGGGCTCGCGGCCGAGTTCGTGCGCGATGAGATCGCGGCCGGGCGGGCGATCCTTCCGGTGAACGTCAACCATCCCGAGTCCGAGCCGATGGTCATCGGCAAGAACTTCCTCACCAAGATCAACGCGAACATCGGGACCTCCGCCGTCTCCGACTCCATCGCCGCCGAGGTCGAGAAGCTCACTTGGGCCGTCAAGTGGGGCGCCGACACGGTCATGGACCTCTCCACCGGCAAGCACATCCACGAGACCCGCGAGCACATCGTGCGCAACTCCCCGGTCCCCATCGGCACCGTGCCGCTCTACCAGGCCCTCGAGAAGGTCAACGGCGACCCGGTCGCCCTCACCTGGGAGGTCTACCGCGACACCATCATCGAGCAGGCCGAGCAGGGCGTCGACTACATGACCGTCCACGCTGGGGTCCTCCTGCGCTACGTCCCCCTCGCCGCGCAGCGCGTGACCGGGATCGTCTCGCGCGGCGGGTCGATCATGGCCGCGTGGTGCCTCGCCCACCACCAGGAGAGCTTCCTCTACACGCACTTCCGCGAGCTGTGCGAGATCTTCGCCAAGTACGACATCGCCTTCTCCCTCGGCGACGGCCTGCGCCCCGGCTCGATCGCCGACGCCAACGACGAGGCCCAGTTCGCCGAGCTCCGCACCCTCGGCGAGCTCACCCACATCGCCTGGGAGTACGACGTCCAGGTCATGATCGAGGGCCCCGGCCACGTGCCCATGCACAAGATCAAGGAGAACGTCGACCTCCAGCAGGAGATCTGCGGCGAGGCCCCGTTCTACACCCTCGGCCCGCTCACCACCGACGTCGCGCCCGCCTACGACCACATCACCTCCGCCATCGGCGCGGCCATGATCGGCTGGTTCGGCACCGCGATGCTCTGCTACGTGACTCCCAAGGAGCACCTGGGCCTTCCCAACCGCGAGGACGTCAAGGAAGGCGTCATCGCCTACAAGATCGCCGCCCACGCCGCCGACCTCGCCAAAGGCCACCCCGGCGCCCAGGCCTGGGACGACGCGCTCTCCAAGGCCCGCTTCGAGTTCCGCTGGCAGGACCAGTTCAACCTCGCCCTCGACCCCGACCGCGCCCGCGAGTACCACGACGAGACCCTCCCGGCCGAACCGGCCAAGACCGCCCACTTCTGCTCGATGTGCGGCCCGAAGTTCTGCTCGATGAAGATCAGCCAGGAGTTGAAGGAGTACGCAGAGCAGGGCAAATTGACGACTCGCGAGTTCGTCGAGAAGGGCATGGCCGACAAGAGCGACGAGTTCGCGGCGTCCGGGGGCCGGGTGTACCTCCCGGTTGTCGACACGAAGTAGCTCGTACGTCGTACGGTGAATGGGATATTACGTACGTTGTACACCGTAATCCGTACAGTGTGCGCCGTACGGAGTTTATGGGCCTCGGCTTTGAAATCCTATAGGATATATGCTATAGGATTAGCGGGTGAGAGGCCTGTAGTCGAGGTCACGGCGGCCGCCTCCAAGGTGGCCGCCGTGACCGCGTAGACTCGACAGCTGTTGTTCGAGCACCTCCCAGAGAGGCGCTGTCCAACGAATCCCGAACCCGCCGCCTCGCGGCGGGCGCGCGCCGGACACCGGCCGTGAGGATTCAGGCGGTCCCGCGATCATCTGCGGGATTCGTTCCACACCGACAACGAAAGCTAGGTAACACTGTGCCGACGTACAGCCCGAAGCCGGGCGACATCGAACCGCAGTGGCTCGTGATCGACGCGACCGACGTGGTGTTGGGTCGTCTCGCGACGCACGCAGCCGATCTGCTCCGGGGCAAGCACAAGCCCACCTTCGCGCCGAACACGGACGGCGGCGACTACGTCATCGTCGTGAACGCCGAGAAGGTCGTGCTCACCCGGAACAAGCTCCAGACCAAGAAGGCCTACCGCCACTCCGGCTTCCCCGGCGGTCTCAAGGAGAAGTCCTACGCCGAGTTCATGCAGAAGGCCCCCCACAAGGTGGTCGAGAAGGCCGTCGTCGGCATGCTGCCGAAGAACAAGCTCGGCCGCGCCGTGTCCAAGAAGCTGAAGGTCTACGCGGGTCCCGGCCACCCGCACGCCGCCCAGCAGCCGAAGCCGTACGAGATCAAGAAGATCGCGCAGTAGGCGCGGGCGGAAGGAACATTCACATGAGTGACGAGATCCAGGCCAACGAGGCCGCCGAAACCCCCGTCGAGGCCGTCGAGGTCGAGGTCGAAGCGACCCCCGCCGAGACCGTCGAAGCCGTCGAGGTCCCTGTCGAGATCCCCGCCGACGTCGCCGCCGCGCCGTCCGTGCCCAGCATCCCCGTGGTGCCGCTCGACCGCCCGATCCAGACCGTGGGCCGCCGCAAGCGGGCCATCGCCCGCGTCCGCCTGGTCCCGGGCACCGGCAAGTACGTCGTCAACGGCAAGACCCTCGAGGACTACTTCCCGAGCAAGGTCCACCAGCAGACCGTGGCCGAGCCCTTCGTGACCGTCGAGGCCGGCGAGAACTTCGACGTCCTGGTCAACATCCACGGCGGCGGCGCCACCGGCCAGGCCGGCGCGCTCCGCCTCGGCATCGCCCGCGCCCTGGTCGAGATCGACCCGAACACCCGCCCGGCCCTCAAGGCCGCCGGATTCCTGACCCGCGACTCGCGCGAGAAGGAAAGCAAGAAGTACGGTCTGAAGAAGGCCCGCAAGGCGCCGCAGTACTCGAAGCGCTAGCACGCCTTCCCCCTCACCGGGGGAACGCGCTAGTCTGCACAGACCACGGGGGCTGCCGAGGACGACATCCTCGGCAGCCCTCTTTTCATGCAACCAGGCAATCCAGCATTGCCACGAGCCAAGGCCCGGTCCCGGTCCACCGGACGCGCCGCGAGCGCCCCCAGACCGCACCGGCACCGCCAAGATGGGAAGCCACACCGTGTCTCGACTGTTCGGCACCGACGGCGTACGGGGGCGGGCGAACGCCGACCTCACGCCCGACCTGGCTCTGCGCCTCAACATCGCCGCCGTCCGCGTCCTCGGCTCCGCCGACCGACGCCCCGTGGCCGTCATCGGCCGCGACCCCCGCGCCTCCGGCGAGATGCTCGCCGCCGCCAGCGCCGCGGGCCTGGCCGCCGCCGGAGCGAAGGTCATCGACCTCGGCATCCTTCCCACCCCCGCGGTCGCGCACCTGACGGCCCTGACCGGCGCCGACTTCGGCGTCATGGTCTCGGCCTCCCACAACCCCATGCCCGACAACGGCATCAAGTTCTTCGCCGCGGGCGGGCGCAAACTCCCCGACGACGTCGAGGACGCGATCGAAGCGGCCATGGCCGACCCCGCCCCGCTCCCGCAGGGCGCAGACGTCGGCCGCATCACCCGCTCGCTCGACCCCGTCGAGTCCTACATCGAGCACCTCGTCGCGGTCTGCCCCGGCCCCCTGACCGGCCTCAAGGTCGTGGTCGACCCCGCCAACGGCGCGGCCACCAGCGCGGCCCCCGAGGCCCTGCGCCGCTCCGGCGCCGAGGTCATCACCATCAACGACAACCCCGACGGCCTCAACATCAACGAGGACTGCGGCTCGACCCACATGGACGGCCTCCGCGCCGCCGTCCTCGCCCACGGCGCCGACGCCGGCATCGCCCTCGACGGCGACGCCGACCGCTGCCTGGCCGTCGACGCGGCCGGGAACGACGTGGACGGCGACGCGATCATGGCGATCCTGGCGCTGGCGATGCGCGAGGCGGGGAACCTGCGCGGTGACACGCTGGTGACCACGGTGATGAGCAATCTCGGTCTGCACCAGGCGATGGGCGCGGCCGGGATCAAGATCGAGGTCACCGGGGTGGGCGACCGCTACGTGCTCGAACGCCTCGGCGAGGGCGACTTCTCGCTGGGCGGGGAGCAATCGGGCCACATCATCCTGTCCGACCACGCCACGACCGGGGACGGTTCGCTGACCGCTTTGATGCTGCTCGCGCGCATGGCCGCGACGGGCAAGTCGCTGGCCGAGCTGGCCTCGGTGTTCACGCCCGCGCCGCAGGTCCTGATCAACGTGCGGGTGGCCGACAAGTCGGTCATCGGTCACGAGTCGGTGCAGAACGCGGTCGCGCAGTGGCAGGCCAAGCTCGGCGCCGACGGCCGGGTCCTGTTGCGCCCCTCGGGGACCGAGCCGCTCGTGCGCGTCATGGTCGAGGCCTCCGAGAAGCCGGTGGCCGAGACGGTCGCGGCCGAGCTCGTGGCCGTGGTGGAGCACGCCTCGGCGTAGATTTCAGTCAGCGGGAGGTCACCCATCGCGGTGCCCTCCCGTTGGCGTAGATGCACTAAACTCACGCCCTATGGAATCCCCAATCGTCTGGATCTTGATCCTCCTGCTGTTGATCGGTCTGATCCTGGTGTTCGCGGCCATGGGCGGCCGCAACAAGCTGGTCCGACTGCGGAACATCACCCAGGAGTCGTGGGCGCAGATCGACGTCGAGCTTCAGCGGCGCTATGACCTGCTCGACAACCTGATGTACATCGTGCAGCAGGCCGCGGGCTCGGAGAACGCCACGCTGCGGCAGGTCGCCGAGGCGCGCGCGGCCGCGATGCAGGCCCGCCAGGACCCGAACGCGGGCCACGGCGCGCAGGGCCAGGCCGAAGGCAACCTCGGCAACGCCATCCGCGGCGTCATCCACATGCAGGAGTCCTACCCGGCCTTGCAGACCAACCAGAACTTCCTCCAGCTCCAGACCGAGATCACCGAGACCGAGAACCGGATCGCGGCGCCGAGGCGCTTCTACAACGCGAACGTGCGCGAGTACAACACCGCGCTCCAGGTCTTCCCCGGTTCGATCTCGGCGAAGATGGGCAACTTCAAGCCCGAGGAGTACTTCGAGCTCGACACGCCCGCGGCCCGTCAGGCCCCGCGCCTGCGGGACTCGGCGCAGCCCGCCTACATGCAGCAGCCGCAGCAGCAGTTGCCGCCCCAGCAGCCCGGCTACGGCCAGCAGCCGCAGGTCGGCTACCAGCAGACGCAGCCCCAGCCCGGTTACGGCGCCCCGCAGCCCGGTTACGGCCAGCAGCCGCCTCCCGGCTACGGCGCGCCGCAGCAGCCGCAGCAGCCCGGCTATGGTCAGCAGCCGCCTCCGGGTTACCCGCAGCAGCCCCAGCAGCCGCAGCAACCCGGTTACGGCCAGCAGCCCTACGGCCGCTAGCGGACCTCCCCCGCGGCCCGGCCGCGCCCGCCCTGTACCGCCCGTTAAAAGGAACCACCCCAGTGAACGAGACCCTGCTCGCGTCGAGCAGCAGCGGTGACATGCCCTGGTGGGTATACGTCCTCTGCTTCATCGCCGTCGGCCTCGGCGCCTACTTCGCCTGGCGCGCGCGCCAGAAGAAGATCGCGATGTACCGGGCCTGGGCGGCCCAGTACGGCTTCCACTACGAGCCCAGCGACAACTCGGTGGTGGGCCTGTCGACCGAAGCCCCGTTCAACGAGGGCCACTCCCGCAAGGGCATCGACGTCTTCCGCGGCATGTACAAGAACATGCACATCGTGTTCTTCCAGTACCAGTACTCGACCGGGAGCGGCAAGGAACGCAAGACGTTCAACCACCAGGTGGTCGCGATCGGGCTGCCGACCGCGCGTCCGCTGCTGGACATCGGGCAGGAGAACTTCCTGACCAAGCGGTTCGGCAAGGACATCGACTTCGAGAACCAGATGTTCAACGACACGTTCCGGATCAAGTCGCCCAACCGCCGGTTCGCGTTCGACGTGATCCACGCCCGGACGATGGAGTGGATGCTCGCCGACCAGCGGGCCCGCTCCTACCAGTGGCGGTTCGAGGGCCCGTGGCTGATGACGTTCCGGTCCGGGGCGATCAAGCTCGAAGAGGTCTTCTTCTACGCGGACTTCCTCATCGACATCTACGCGCAAGTGCCCCAGCACGTCTGGTCGAACAACTAGCGACGCCCGCGGGCCGCGCCTTCGGGCGCGGCCTTCGGCGTACCACCGGAGGGAACGCCCATGTCCGAGTCCGCGAGCGGCCTGATCGTGGCGATCATGATGCTGGTGTGCTTCGGCTCCCTCGTCGCGGTCATGGTGCTGATCTTCTACGTGCAGCGCCGCGCCCGCCAGGCGAGGATCCGGTACTGCCAGGGCTGGGCCGCGCACCACGGGTTCCAGTACTGGCCCGAGGACCTGTCGGTGCTGGGCATGTCGTCGCAGGCGCCGTTCTCGGTGGGGCATTCGCGCACCGCGATGGACGTGTTCCGCGGCAAATACCGGGGCCTGCACCTGCATTTCTTCCACTACCGGTACCGCACCGGTTCGGGCAAGAACCAGCGGACGCACGACTGGCAGGTGGTCGCGGTGAGCCTCCCGGCGGCAAGGCCGCTGCTGGACATCGACCACGAGAACTTCCTGTCCAAGCGGCTGGGCAAGGACATCGACTTCGAGAACCAGGCGTTCAACGACCGGTACCGGGTGATCTCGGCGAGCCCGCGGTTCGCGTACGACGTGATCCATCCGCGCACCATGGAGTGGATGCTCAGCGACTACCGGGCGCTGGCGAACCGGTGGCGGTTCGAGGGGCCGTGGCTGATGACGATGCGTTCGGGCGCGCTCGACCTCGACCACGTGATGCACTTCGCGGATTTCCTGGTGGACGTGCGGTCGCAGGTGCCCGATCACGTCTGGACGTATTAGCGCGCGGGCCCTTCGGCGGTGGCGGGGCGGCGGGCCCCGGCTGTTAGAATTGGCCCGCGGTCGGGCCGGTGCGCCGGTGTTCGACCGCGGTGGCCCGTGGTGTAATCGGCAACACTACTGATTTTGGTTCAGTCATTTCAGGTTCGAGTCCTGGCGGGCCAGCCAAGACCCTTCGCGGCTCTCGCGATCTCCCGGGTGCAAAGTGGGGCATCAGCCTTTAAATCGGACACCTGGGGACCCCCTATTTCAATCATTCCCGGTGGGTACGACAGGGTTCGGTTCGAACAAGTCCCGAGGGTCAGTCGCGTTCTCGGCCTAACACATCTGGTCGAGCGCCGCTGCGAAGCCTGTTTCTGCTGCTCCCATGAGTGCGCCCTCGTCGCCCAGGACCGGTGTCCGCAGTCGCAGCCTCGACCGCAAGTGGGGCAAGGTCGTCTCCGCGATCGCCGAGCGCACCGGTGCCGCCGCCGACAGGTAGAGCTCTCTGAGCCAGCCGCCGAACAGGATCTCGTCCGGGCCCGTCGCCGTCACCACCGCGCCCAGCGCCCGTCCGAGGTCCTCGCCCGATCGCCGCAGCCCGTCGCGCGCCGTCGCGTCGCCCATGCTCGCCGCCGCTGTGGCGTGCTCGATGTCCTCGGCGTAGCCGAAGGCCTCCATCTCCGCTTCCAGGCACCCCCGCAGCCCGCAAGCGCACTCCCGGCCCCCGGGTTCGACCACGATGTGGCCCAACTGGATCGAGCCGCCGCGCTGCGCGCGGCCCTCGACCACCAGGCCCGCGGTCAAACCCCGGCCGCCGTGCAGGTACAGCAGCCTTGTCGCCTCGTGCGCGTCGCCGCGCGACCATTCGCCCACCGCCGCTGCGGTGGCCGTGTCGACCACCTGCCATTCGCGGCCCGTGGCCCGCACCAGGTCGGCCGCGAAATCCCTCCCGGCCCAGCCCAGTTCCGTGGAGTGCGCCACGATCCCCGAGTCGACCAGCCCCGGCACCGCCGCGACCGCGTCGACCGCGGCCGCGGCCTCACCGGTGAGCTTCTTGACCGCCTCGACCGGATCGTCGCCCTCGACGAGCACCACTTCGGATCGTTCGAGCACCTCGCCGCCGAGACCGACCAGGCCGAACCGCACCCGGTCGGCGCGCACCTCCACGGCCGCCACCGTCACCGCCTCGGGGACGCACTCGACCAGGGTCGAGGGCCGGCCGGCCGAACCGGTCGGCCGACCCGTCGTCTCCTGGAGGTGCCCCGACTCCGACAGGTCGACCGCGAGCGTCGCGATCGTGGACCTGTTGAGCCCCAAGGCCTCGGTGAGCTCGGCGCGGGTCTGGGGACCGTGCCGGTGGAGCTGGTCGAGCAGCGCTGCGCGATTGCGCCGCCGCAGCTCCTCGGTCCCGGTCCGGGCCACGGCTCAGTGCCTGCCGAACAGCTTGCCCCGGCCCCGGGACATGGCGTCGACGCCCGCCGCGAGCAGCAGCACCGCGCCGGTCACGCCGAACCGCACCCCGGCCGAGAGGCCCATCAATCCCATGCCGTTGTTGATGATCGCCACCACCGCTCCTCCCAGCAAGGCGGCCCGCACCGTCCCCTTGCCACCGAAGAGGCTAGCACCGCCGATCACCGCGGCCCCGACCGAAAGCAGCAGCACATTGGACCCGCCGGTGTTCGGGTCCACCGACGCGGCACGGGAAGCGGCCACGATGCCGCCCACCGCCGCCATCGCCGAGCAGATGACGAACGCCGCGATCCGCACCCGGTCGACGTTCACGCCGGCGCGCACCGCAGCCTCGGCGTTCCCGCCCACGGCGTACAGGTGCCGCCCGAACCTGGTGCGGTGCAGCACGAACGTCCAGATCGCGAACAGCGCCCCCAGGATCACCACCACTACGGGCACGCCCGTGAGCGAGATGCGCTGCGGGTTCGCCGAACGCTCCAGGTTCAAAAGGAACACCGTGGCGCCCAATAGGATCGTGAGCGCCCCGACGCGCGCCAGCACCACCACCAGCGGCTCGTGCACGAGCGAGCGCCCCACCCTGCGGCGCCAGCGGTTCAGCTGGATCACCGCATACGCGGCGACCGTGACCACCAAGAGCGCCCAGCCCTGCCAGCGCTCCAGGTTCCCGCCCGCGACGGCCTTGACCGTCTCGTCGTGGATGGTGATGTTGGTGCCCTCCTTGAGGATGATGAGCACCAGGCCCTGGAAGGCCAGGAACGCCGCCAGAGTGACCACAAAGGATGGAATCCCGAGTTTCACCACGAGCGTCCCCAGTACCAGCCCGATCACCACACCCGTGGCGATCGCCGCGCCGATCCCCAGCGGCCACGGCAGCCCCATGTCGGTCAGGACCACCGCCATGATCGAGGCGCACACGCCCGAGGCGAACCCGGCCGAGAGGTCGATCTCGCCGATGACCAGCACGAACACCAGGCCCATCGCGATGCACGCGACGGCCGCGCCCTGCCCGAAGAGGTTCGCGAGGTTCCCCACCGACAGGAACACCGGCTGGGAGATCCCGAAGAACACGCACAGCGCGATGATCCCGGCCACGGCCGGGAGCGCCCCGACCTCGCCCGAGCGCACCTCCGCCCAGTAGCCCTTGACGTGGGCGGCCACGGCCCCGGCCGGGCCGGGCCCCGGTTCGGCCTCGGGCCGGACTTCTGTCGCAGCGCTCACGGCCGCACTCCGTTCTGGTCGGTCAGCCCCAAGGTCCCCGACCTGCCGCTGGTGATCAGCTCGACCACCTGCTGCTGGGTCGCGTCGGCGGCGTCGACCACGGCGGCCATGCGCCCCAGGTAGAGCGCGGCGATGCGGTCGGCGACGGCGAACACGTCGTTGAGGTTGTGGGAGATGTAGAGGACGGCCAGGCCCTGGTCGGCCAGGCGCCGGATGAGTTCGAGGACCTGCCGGGTCTGGGCCACGCCGAGCGCGGCGGTGGGCTCGTCGAGGATCACCAGGCGCGAGTTCCACAGCACCGCCTTGGCGATGGCCACGGTCTGCCGCTGGCCGCCCGAGAGGCTGGCCACGGGCTGGCGGAGGTTGCGGATGGTGCGCACGGCGAGCGATTTGAGCGTCTCGGCGGCGAGCTGCTCCATCTCGTCGTCGTCGAGGACGAGTCCGCGGCGCCGCTCGCGCCCCAGGAACAGGTTCTCGACCACGTCGAGGTTGTCGCAGAGGGCGAGGTCCTGGTAGACGACCTCGATCCCCAGCGCCGCGGCGTCGCGGGGCCCCGAGATCGAGCGCTCCTCGCCGTCGACGACGATCGCGCCGCCGTCGATGTTGTGGATGCCCGCGACGCATTTGACCAGGGTGGACTTGCCCGCGCCGTTGTCGCCGACGAGAGCGCAGACCTCTCCGGCGTCGATCGCGAGATCGACGTCGGAGAGGACCTCCACCGGTCCGAAACGCTTCGAGAGTCCGGTGAGTTCGAGCAGCACTGGGGCTCCTTATCCGATCCCGTGTTCGGTGCAGAGCGCGGCGTAGTCGCCCGCGCACAGCTCCGCCGGGTCGGCGAAGCCGTCGTCCACGACGACCTGGATGTTGTCGATGGTGATGGCGACCGGGTCGAGCAGCACCGCGGGGATCTCGGCCCCGCTCACCGGGTCGGTGACGGTGCCCTCGGCCTCGGGGTTCTCACCCTTGGCGAGCGCCACGGCCAGTTCGGCGGCCGCGTTGGCCTCGTCCTCGATGGCCTTGTACACGGTCATGCACTGGTCGCCGGTGAGGATGTTCTGGAGGCCCTGCACGGTCGCGTCCTGGCCGGTGACCGGGACGGTGCCGTTGAGGCTGTTGCGCTCCAGGACGGTGATCACGGCGTGCGCGAGGCCGTCGTTGGCGGCCAGCACCCCGTCGATCTCGGCGCCGGTGTCGGTGAGCATCTGCTCGAACAGCGTGCCGCCCTGGGCGTTGTCCCAGTCGGGGACCCACTCGTCGGGGCCCTTGACGAGCGTCCCGTCGGCGTACAGCGGGTCGAGGACGGAGTCGTAGCCGTTCTTGAACAAGGTCGCGTTGTTGTCGGTCGGCGAGCCGTTGAGCTCGGCCACGAGCGGGGTCTCGACGCCTTCGAGGCAGGACACGAGGGTCTCGCCCTGGAGCACGCCGACCTGCTCGTTGTCGAAGCTCACGTAGTAGTCCGCGCCGCCGTCCTCGGTGAGGCGGTCGTAGTCGATGGTGGCCACGCCCTGGGACTTGGCCTTCTCGATCACGGTCTTGCCGGTGCCCGAGTCGAGGTTGACGGTGACCAGTACGTCGACGCCCTTGGTGAGCATCTGGTCGGCGATGGTCTGGAAGTCCTCGCGGCTGCCTTGGGCGTTCTGGATGTCGTACTCGACCCCGGCCTCCTTGAAGGCCGCTTCGAGGTACTTGCGGTCGGCGGTCTCCCAGCGGTCCGAGGAGGCCGAGTCGGGGAGGATGACGCCGATGAGCGGGGTGTCCCCGCCGTCGCCGCCGTCGTCGCCTGCGTTGCACGCGGTCACGCCCATGGTGAGCAGGGCTGCCGCGCCTATGGCGGCGCTGGCGCGCCGCGCGCTGAAGGAGTGCATGAGAGGTACCTCCGAGATTTGTTGTTGACTGCAACATATGACGAGTGACGCAGGTCGCACAAGTCTCGGAGGCATGGAGAACGTGTTCCAGACGTAACGATTCGGTAATGAACACCATCGTGCCCCTCTCGGCGGCCCGGCCCGTTCACCTCGCCGCCACCGACTAACATGGCCCATCATGAGCAGTGAGCGTTCGGCGATCATCCTGGCCGCTGGCCTGGGCACCCGCATGAAGTCGTCCCAGCCCAAAGTCCTCCACGAGCTGCTGGGCCGCTCGCTGCTGGGACACGTCCTCCGCGCCGTCAAGAGCACCGGGCCCGGTCGCCAGATCGTGGTCGTGGGGGCCGCCGCCGACCAGGTCCGCGCCCACCTCGACGAGGTCGCGCCCGAGACCGAGGCGGTCTTCCAGGACAAGCAGCTGGGCACTGGCCACGCCGTGCAGGTCGCCATGGAGGCCGTCCCCGACCTCGCCGGCACCGTCATCGTCGCCGCGGGCGACACTCCGCTCCTGCGCCCCGAGACCCTCGCCGAGCTCGCCGAGGTCCACGAGAAGAGCGGCAACGCCGCCACCGTCCTCACCGCCGTGGTCGCCGACCCCACCGGCCTGGGCCGGATCGTGCGCGACGCCGAGGGCAGCGTGCTCCGCATCGTCGAGCACCGCGACGCCGACGCAGGCGAGCGGGCGATCCGCGAGGTCAACTCCGCGATCTACGCGTTCGATGCAGGCCTGCTGCGCGAGCAGCTCGGCAAGCTCAACTCCGCGAACGACCAGGGCGAGCTCTACCTCACCGACGTGCTCGAACTCGCCCGCGAGGCCGGGCACGCCATCGGCGCGGTCGTCGTGGAGGACCCCACCGAGGTCCTCGGCTGCAACGACCGCGCCCAGCTCGCGGGCCTGCGCCGCATCCTCCAGACCCGCATCAACTCAGAGCTCATGCGCTCGGGCGTGACGATGGAGGACCCCGAGACCACCTGGATCGACGCCACCGTCAAGGTCGCCCCCGACGTCCTGATCCACCCCGGCGTGCAGCTCAAGGGCGCCACGGCGGTCGACTCGGGCGCCGAGATCGGCCCCGACACGACCCTGACGGACACGATCGTCGGCGCCCGCGCCGAGGTCGTCCGCTCGCACGCCGACCAGGCCACGATCGGCGAAGGCGCGCACGTGGGCCCGTTCGCCCACCTCCGCCCGGCCTCCAAGCTCGCTGAGAAGGCCAAGGTCGGCGCGTTCGTGGAGACCAAGAATGCCGAGATCGGCCCCGGCGCGAAGGCCAACCACCTCGCCTACCTCGGCGACGCCACGGTCGGCGCCGACGCCAACATCGGGTGCGGGGTCATCACCGCCAACTACGACGGCGTCCACAAGCACCGCACCGAGATCGGCGAAGGCGCGTTCATCGGCTGCGACTCGGTGCTCGTGGCCCCCGTCTCGATCGGCGACGGCGCCTACGTCGCCGCCGGTTCGACCATCGTCAAGGACGTGGAACCGGGCGACCTCGGCGTGGCCCGCGCACGCCAGGCCTCGCTGGAGGACTGGGTCGCCAAGAAGCGCCCCGGCACCGTCTCCGACCGCGCTGCGAAGCGTGCGAAAGGTGAGACGGAAGTGTCGGGCGCGTGACACGACACTAAACGGGGCGGTCCCCTCGCGCTCCGGTCGAGGGTCGGGGACACTGGAGCCGTAGAGGTTCAGGTGAGACGACCTATGGGGGAGCCCAATGGCGAGCATGTCCGCTGTCAACTCGAAGATGCTGATGCTCTTCTCCGGGCGGGCCTACCCGGAGTTGGCTGAGGAGATCGGGAAGCACCTCGGGGTCGCGCCGACCCCGATGAGCGCCTACTCCTTCGCCAACGGCGAGTTGTTCGTCCGGTACCAGGAGTCGGTGCGCGGCTGCGACGCCTTCGTGGTCCAGTCGATGCCCGCTCCGATCAACGAGTGGGTCATGGAGACCCTCATCATGATCGACGCGCTCAAGCGCGGCTCGGCCAAGCGCATCACCGTGGTGCTCCCGTTCTACCCGTACGCGCGCCAGGACAAGAAGCACCGCGGCCGCGAACCGATCTCGGCGCGCCTCATGGCCGACCTGCTCAAGACCGCCGGCGCCGACCGCATCCTCACCGTGGACCTCCACACCGCGCAGATCCAGGGCTTCTTCGACGGCCCGGTGGACCACCTGTTCGCGATGGGCACCCTCGCGCGCTACGTCGAGGAGAAGTACGCCGACCGCCAGATGGCGATCGTCTCGCCCGACACCGGGCGCGTGCGCCTGGCCGAGCGCTGGTCCGACCGCCTCGGCGGCTGCCCCATCGCGTTCGTGCACAAGACCCGCGACCCGCTCCGGCCCAACCAGGTCGTGGCGCACAAGGTCGTCGGCGACGTCGAGGGCCGCACGTGTCTGCTCATCGACGACATGATCGACACCGCCGGGACCATCTGCTCGGCCGCCGAGATGCTCCACGAGTCCGGCGTCGAGGACATCGTGATCGCCTCCACCCACCCGATCATGTCCGGCCCGGCCGCCGAGCGCCTCGCGGCCGCGCCGGTCAGCGAGGTCATCGTCACCAACACGCTTCCGATCCCCAAGGAAGCCGCCGACCTGGAGAAGCTCACCGTGCTGTCCATCGCGCCGCTCGTCGCGAAGGCCATCTGGGAGGTCTTCAACGACGGTTCGGTCACCACCCTGTTCGGCGGCCTCTCCTAAGTCACACATCGAAGCCCGTCGCGGCCCGGCCCGGACGCGCGTAGTACTCTGGTGGGGTTGCCGACGGCGAGGGTGTCCTCCAGAGGGCGCCGTAATCGACGCAGAGGCGTAGGTCTTTTCAGGGCTGTGTGCCCTTCTGAATGCCGACGTGAGCGTCGAGCGCCGCATGAAATGTTGCTTGAAAAACAGGGGAGTATTTCCGTGTCCGAAGTTCGTATCAGCGCAGAGCCTCGCACTGACTTCGGGAAGGGCGGTGCCCGCCGTACGCGCAGGGCTGGAAAGGTTCCCGCGGTGGTCTACGGCCACGGCGAGAAGCCGACCCACATTTCCCTTCCCGGGCTCGAGTTCGCCGCGGTCATCCGCAAGGGCGGCGCCAACCAGCTCATCAGCGTCGAGGTTACCGACGGAACCCGCGTCCTGGTCATCCCCAAGGACATCCAGCGCGACGCGCTCCGTGACGACATCGTCCACGCCGACCTCCTGATCGTGCGCCAGGGCGAGAAGATCACCACCGAGGTCCCGATCAACTACGTCGGTGAAGTCGAGAAGGGCGGGCTCGCGGTGTTCGAGCTCAACTCCCTGAACGTCGAGGCCGAGGCCACCCACATTCCCGAGTCCATCGAGGTCTCCGTCGAGGGCCTGGCCATCGGCTCGCAGCGCTACGTGCGCGAGATCGTGGCCCCCGAGGGCACCGTGATCCTCAACGACGCCGACCAGGCCGTCGCCTCCGTGAGCGAGCCCCGCGGCGAGGAAGCCCCCGCCGACGACGAGGCCGCCGAAGGCGAAGCCGCCGCCGAGTAAGACATTTGACGATGACCGACACCCCGACGCTCGTGGTCGGCCTGGGCAACCCCGGACCGAAATACGCCGCGAACCGTCACAATGTCGGTTTCATGGTCGTCGACGCGCTCGCCCGACGCGTCGGCGGTCGATTCGCCGTGGCCCGCAAGGCCCGCGCCGAAATCTGCGAGGCCCGCCTGGGGGTAGGCGGGCCTCGCGTCATTCTCGTCAAGCCCCGGACGTTCATGAACCTCTCGGGCGAGGCCGTCGGGCCCATCGCGCAGTACTACGGCGTCACGCCCGAATCGGTGATCGCCGTCCACGACGAGCTCGACATCCCCTTCGGCCAGCTCCGCATCAAGCGCGACGGCGGCGAAGGCGGCCACAATGGACTCCGGTCGCTCTCGAAGGTCCTGGGCACCAAGGACTATGCCCGGGTCCGCTTCGGCATCGGCCGCCCCCCGGGCCGCCAGGACGCCGCCGACTACGTGCTCAAGGACTTCGCGAAGGCCGAACGGCCCGAAGTGGAGCTGAACATCGAACTCGCCGCGGACGCGGTCGAGGCCATCATCGAGAAAGGCTTCGTGATGGCACAGAATGCGTTCAACGCACCGTAGGAAGTTGAACCTGAAGCTCAGTAACGCGCCGCAGTAGCTCTTTTCTCTGCCCCACAACGTTTCCGGTCGGATCGCGCTGATTCGACCATTTCTCATGTACTCCTCAGAGTGATAATCCCGTCACTCTTCGTTCCGTCGCTCGTTACAACCGTGTGACGGTTCAAGAGGCACTCGAAGGCGAGAACGCGGCAGAAGCGCGGGGGCGCGTCTACTCCATCGGTCCTCAAGGGACACGTCCCTACGGCGGTTCTCCCGCCTGGCAGCGCAAGTACTTCGCTGGCATCATCGCCGCCGACCTTGCCGGAGGCCTCCTCGGCGCAGGCCTCGCCTTCGCCGCCCGCTTCGGCCAGCTCGACCACCACAGCCGTATCTACGCGCTCGCGCTCGTGGCACTGCCCGCGGTGTGGGTCGCGGTGCTCGGCCTGTCGCGGGCGTTCGAGAAGCGGTACCTGTTCGTCGGGACCGAGGAATACCAGCGGGTCGTCCACGCGGCAGTGGCGCTGACTGCCGCCGTGGCGATCGTGTCGTACGGGCTTGAGCTGCCCACCTCGCGGGTGTTCGTGCTGATCGCGATCCCGACCGCTGCGATGTTCTCGATTACCGCGCGGTTCGCGTTCCGCAAGTGGCTGCACCGCTTGCGGCGCAACGGGCGATGTATGAAGCGTGTGGTCCTGGTCGGGCACGAGTCGTCGGTGGCCGCATTGATCGTGCAGTTGCGTCGCGAGCACTACCACGGGTTGAAGGTCGTGGCCGCGTGTCTGCCGACCGAGCGGCCCAAGGGCGCGCTGCTGGACTTCGACACTCGGGTGCGGGGAAGTTTCGACCGGATCGCCGAGGCCGTGGCCGTCGAGCGCGCCGACACGGTGATCGTGTTGTCCTGCCCGGAGATCGACGGCCCCGCGCTGCGGCGGCTCGCTTGGAAGCTGGAGCGCAGTGAGGTTGATTTGATCGTCGCGTCTGCGCTGGTCGATGTCGCGGGTGACCGGACCACGGTGCGCCCGGTCGACGGACTGCCGATGCTGCACCTGGATCACGCGCGGTTGACGGGGGTTCGCCGGGTGGCGAAGGAGGCGGTCGACCGGGTTGGCGCGGCGGTGCTGTTGCTGATGCTGGCGCCGTTGTTGCTCGGCGCGGCATTCCTGATTCGGTGCACCTCACCGGGACCGGCACTGTTCAAACAGGAGCGGATCGGGAAGAACGGTCAGCCGTTCACGATCTGGAAGTTCCGCACGATGCACACGGACGCCGAGCGACGTCTCGCGGCGATCTCACACCTCAACGAAAGCGACGGCGTCCTGTTCAAGATGAAGGACGACCCGCGGATTACTACGGTGGGGAAGTACTTGCGCCGCTTCTCGATCGACGAGTTCCCGCAACTGGTGAACGTGCTACGGGGAGACATGAGCCTGGTAGGCCCGAGGCCGCCGCTGGCGATCGAAGTAGCGGCATATGAGGCGGACATGCGGCGGCGGCTGGCCGTGAAGCCGGGAATGACGGGCTTGTGGCAGGTGTCCGGCCGGTCAGACCTGCCGTGGGAAGAAGCGGTGCGGCTCGACCTGAGGTACGTCGAACACTGGAACCTGTCCCTCGATTTCGTGATCCTGCTAAGAACGGTAACGGCAATCCTCCGCCCCCAAGGCGCCTACTGAAGCCGCCCGCCGCCCGCCGCCCGCCGCCCGCCGCCCGCCTCACGGGCCCCGGCCCCGCCGTGCTCGGCCGCTTCGCTGCTCTCGTCTTCGCTCGCGAGCGTTGCTCGCCTCGTGGCGATGTCGTACCTTCGCGCGATCATTGCAGTCGGGGGGAGCCGAGTTTGGACACGCCCGACCGCAGGGACCAACCCCCGCGCTCGGGCGTGTCGGTTCGCTATCGCCCCCGAATCAATCATCGCGCGAGGCACCGACACTCCTCGCCGCCTCTGCTGCCGTCCCGGTCCTCGCTCTCGTGCGTGAGTTTCACTCGTTTGGCGAGGTTGTCGTACCTTCGCGCGATCATTGAAGTCGGGGGCAGCCGAGTTTCGACACGCCCGGGCGCGGGGGGCGCTCCCCGCGTCCGGGCGTGTCCGTATGCAATTTCTTAGCCGTTGCATTCGCGGAGGGTTTCGGACCAGATTCGTTTGGCCTCTTCGATGATCTCCGCGCAGTGCTGTCCGGCCCATTCGGCGTCGATTGGGGAGCTGACCCTCAGGGCTGGCAGGTCCGTGTCGAGGTAGATCACTGAGCCGACCGCGATCGTGTCGACCCCTGCGAACGTCACTCGGATTCTCGATTGGCTGAAGCTCGCGTCGAAGCGCAGGAAGCGGCCGCCGATCCATGCCTTGCCCACCACGCACGTCGGGTCCAGCGGCGCGTTGTTGCGTTCCAGGAACCGGTTCATGCCGCCGCCCCCGCGAAGTTCAGGGGGACGATCAGATACCGCGAGCCGTCCGGGCGCACATGCAGGCCCGGCGCGTGCGGGTCGGGGCGGGGATGTGGGCGGGGGCGGTAGTCGGTTTGGGAGGGCGTGCCGTGGAGTGTCGGATGTTTGACAGTCGCGTCGTCGTTGTCCTTGTCCTCCTTCGGGTTGCTCGGCCAGGGCTCGGCGTTCGGGTCGGCGTCGGCGGTGAGGGGGAGGGACAGGGCCAGGCCGGAGGCCAGCGCGTACAGCATGAGGTACGCGAAGCCGAGGAGCAGCACGATTCTCTTGCGAAGCGTCGCAAAGGGATCGGACATTGTGGATGTCGTGGCGTTTCTCACGGTCGCCGTGGTGGCGGCGGCCGAGCCCGCGCCAGCGGGCCGCGCTGTGCTCGGGGTGTTCGCCGAGGTCACCGGCTTTCCCGCCCGCGCCTTGCCCTCGGGCCTCGCTGCCGCCGGGGTGTTCGCCGAGGTCATCGGGTTGGCCGCCCGCGCCTCTCCCGCCGCTCTTGTTGCGGTGGGCTTGCTCGCCCCGACCGCCGCTCTCGTCGCACCTGCCGTTCCCGCCGATTCCGCTGCGCCCTTCGCGGGTTCGTCGAAGGCGATTCGCCAGGCGTGGGACTTCTGCCGCGTGGACCCTTGGGGCGCTTGCGGTTTCGACGCCGTCGCCTCTCGGGTCGCCTCCGCTGGAGCGAGCCTGTGCCCGCTTGCCAGCTTCTCCGCGAAGCGCGCCGGGTCTCGCGGCGTATCCGGCCACGGCTCCCACGGCGGGACCGCTGCCCGGCCCCCGCCGGGGGCCGGGCGGGCCCAGAGCGGGGTGCCCGAGACCGGGCGGACCGCCGTCCAGCACGCCTCGTCGTACTGCCGCTGAGCAGCGGAAACACCGGGAACGTCGCTCGTTCCCGATTCGGTGAATCGTGCGTTTTGAGCTGTTGACGCGGCTCGGTTTTCGCGTAGGGTGGGACTGGCCACGGGAGGTACGCCTCTCTGGTTTAAGGAGGTGGGCCGCCATCTGATTGGTAGTCGTTTGGGCGGCCCACCGGCCATATTCAGTTGAGCTGAGATACACGCATTGCGCGTCCGAAAACCCTGACACGCAGGCGACTTCACCGTCAAGGCGACACGCCCAAGGCGTCTACACCCGTTCGGGCGAATGTGCGAGAACCCCGTGGTCACACGGAGTTGCGACGAGCCGTTAAAATCAAACTGCTTTTGCATATGTTTCGCCGTAAACACCCCGGAGGTCCCCACCGTGGCCCAGCGTGTTCTTGATCCCGCCTACCTTGAGGCGTTCCGCGACGAGCTCGTGGCGCGACTCAACTTCGTGACCGAAAAGCTGACGTTGCTCTCCACCGGAAACGAGCTGGGCGTCGAACCGGGCTTCGGTCTCCTCGACTCGTCCCAGCAAGCCCGCCGCGACTACGGCCTCGCCCACGAAGAGCTCTGGAACAACCTCCAGAAGCTCCGCGAGGACCTCTACGGCGGCATCGTCACGATCAACGAGTCCCTCGGCGTCCACACCGACTCCGAAGAACTCAACATCACCGAGTTCACCGGCACTCAGGCCTCCCTAGAGTCCTAGGCCCTGCCCGATGAACCCCGCCTTCGCCCGAACCCTCGCCGCAGCAGGCGCCGCCGCCCTGCTGCTGAGCGGCTGCGCCGTCTTCGAGCGCGCCAGCGCCGAGCCTGAGGAAGAGGTCGACCCGGTCTACGCCGAGATGGCCGCCTGGGACGCGTGCGAGGTGCTGGACAACCTGGCTCCGATCACGGAATACATGGGGATCGAGGGCTACGGCTCCTCGACTTCGGGCGGCCGCGACTGGCCGAGCACGATGAAGATCGGCAACACCTGGGATCCGGGCGCGATCGGCTGCAACGACCTGATTTACCTCGGCTCCATCGAGGGACTCGGGATGTCCGGCGAGATCAAGGTCAAGATCGTTCCATCCGAGAACGAGAACCTGTCGAAGACTCAGTACTTCGAGCGGGTCGCCAGCGCTGAGATGAGCTCGGCCAAATGGGACGACGTCAAGACCGAGACGTTCAACGGGCCTTGGGACGAAGGCACGATGATTTCCTGGGTCGGTGCCGCTGAGAACCCTGAGGTCGAAGTTATTGCCCGAGAGGGGCAATGGCTCTTCCACATCCAGCTTTACCACAACTATGACCGGGGAGAGCGGATCGGAAGAGAGCCGTCGTTCCCGTTCACGATCGAAGAACGCAACCGATGGTTCGTCGACACGTACCTGCCTGAGGTCAACCAGACCATCAACGACAAGCTCGCGGAGGTCCAGTAGCCGTGAGAACCCTTGAGGACCTGATGAAACGCACACTCTTCAAAACCCTCGCCGCCGCGGGCGCGGCCGCACTCCTCCTTAGCGGCTGCGGTCTCGTCGGTGGTGACGACGACTCCGGCGACGACACCGGCAACGGCGATGGCGGTGGCAACGCCGTCTACGACGCCATGACGACCTGGGACGCCTGCGAGGTCTTGAACAACCTCCAGCCGATCACAGACTATATGGGTATCGAGGGTTACGGCTCCTTGAGCTCCGGCGGCAACCTCGTGCCGAGTACGGCAAAGATCGGCAACACCTGGGACCCGGATGCCATCGGCTGCAACGACCTCATTTACCTCGGCAAAAACGCCGGTGTCGGCGGAAACGGTGAGCTCAAAGTCAAGATCGTGCCCACCGAGAACGAGGAACAGGCGACTGCCGCGTACACGGATCGGGTCGCCACAGCTGAATCGGCAGCAGCCCAATGGGATGACGTTAAGAGCGAGGAGTTCGCGGACCCTTGGGACCAGGGCACCATTGTCTCTTGGACCGGGGACACCAGTAATCCCAATGTGGAGGTCATCGCCCAGGACGGGCAATGGCTCTTCCATATCCAGCTCTACCACACGCAGGACTACGGGCTGCGTGGAGGCGGCGACCCTGCGCTGGCGTTTACCACCGACGAACTGAACCAATGGTTCGTGGATACCTATCTCCCTGAAGTGAACCAGATCGTGAATGACCGGATTGTGGAGGTCCAGTAGTCATGGGTGACAACATCGAGTTCGAGACTGAGGCTCACGAGGACCTGACCGGTCAGGATGCGGTTGACCACCAGGGGGCCATGGCCGATGGCATGTACCTCAACGGTGATCCTTGCCCGAACGGGAGCTGTCAGAACCGGTACAACGCGGCTGAGGAGTACTGGGTCAAACTGGTCTCAGCGATCCCCGTCGCTGGGCAGCTGGGGAATCTCAAGTGCATTGCGACCGGTATCGCCGCGCCCACGCAGGAGGAAGTCCAGTCCCTGGTCGGCCAGATCCGACCGAGCGACCCCGACAAGTACGCGCTCCGGACGATCGCCGACGAGTGGGGGGAGTTCAACTACGACTTCGCGGATAACCCTGAGACTGCGGTGGCGTCGGTTCTGCGGTCGAAGTTGAAGGACCTGGCGAACGGCTGGGTGGGTGAAGACTTCGATGCGTTCACGGTGCAAATGGAGGCGGTGTTCGCTAACTGCGAGCAGATCGCCTCGGACATCGGCACCGACGCGACTGGTATCCGTGGTCTGCTCACCCAGAAGTCGGAAGAAATCTACGCTCTTCAAGGCGGAGGCTCCGGCGAGCTGCCCTACCCCGCGCCGCAGTACTGGGTGGAGAACAAGAAGAACCTGTTCTCCGACACCAAGATCCACATGCGTGCACCGTTCAGTTCGGGTGAGTGTGAGATCTCTTCGGGCTGCTCGTGGAACGGTGACCAAGGGCCGGATGAGGCCATGGAGTTCGGCGGGTTCGACTCGGAGTACACCGACACGTTGAACCAATACGTCACGGACCAGACTGAGTTCCATTACAACCAGCTCAAGGCCGAGAAGATCGGCGGGATCGACACGACCGGCATGGATGCGGCCGAGAAGACCGAGGCGACCACGCTGACCGCGTCGGAGGAGTCCGCGTTGCGGCAGGAGGCCGCACGTCTCGCCGAGCAGGACGCCAACGAGCGTGCCGAGCAGGACTACGACTCCGGGTCGCAGGACTACGAGGCTCGGGCGACCGAGCAGAACGAGACCGTCACGGCCCGTTGGCAGGACGCTGAGTTGTCGACGACTCAATTCGTCCCGACGGTCACCCCGTCCGGTGACACGTCGTTCCGCGACTCCGCCGGTGACCTTTCCAGCCCCGGCTACTCACCGCCCGGCGCCGGGGACTACAGCGCGCCGCAGGGCTCCGGCTCTGGCGGCCTCACGCCTCCGCCCCAGAAGACCGACTTCGGTGGCGGCGGCAACCTCCTCACCGGCGGCCCCGGTGGCTCGACCGGGACCACTCCTCCTGGAGGAACCGGCGACAACCCGTGGGACTCTTCGGGTGGGGACGATGACGACACGTCCGGTGGTCTGGCCTCGGGCGGCCTCGGCGGCGGTCCCGCTGGCGGCACGCTGACCGCTCCCGGCATGGGCGGCGGCGGTGGCGGCATGGGCGGCGGTGGCATGGGCCCCGGCTCGGGTCTGTTCGGCCCCGCGGTCGGCGGTTCGAGCGCGGGCGGCGGCATGGGCGCCGGTGGCCGCGGTGCCGGCGGCGGCATGGGCAAGGGCCAAGGGCTCTTCGGCAAGGCCGCAGGCGGCGCAGGCGCGGGCGGCCGAGCCGGCGGCGCGGGCGGCATGATGGGCGGCGGCCGAGGCGCAGGCGGCGCCCCGGGCGAAGGCGAAGAGGGCCGCGAAACCTGGCTCACAGAAGACGAGGACTTCTGGGGCCTGGCCCGCTTCAACGACGACAACGACCCCCTGGTCTAACCCACAACCCAAGACAAAGCAACGGCCGGACCCAATCCAAAAGGGACCCCGGCCGTTGCCATGAACCCCCCAATCCCATGCCCGCCCAGCTCCGTCGCAAACTCACGCTGGGCGGGCATGACCACGCCCAACCCACCCCAAACCCCTCTCCTCCTGCCATGCAAGACATGTACCCAAAAACGAGCTTCCATCAAGTAGTGTGACGGTTACCGAACCACAACCAGTTCAACCCTCTCCTGTGGTTCGAGCCGATCCTCTACGAACGAAACGGAACCCGCTCGTGACACCTCCAGACCCCAACGGCACCAAGCCCGAAACGCCGTCGATCTTCTCTGACCCTCAGGCCTACATGCAGTCCTTCGAAGACCGCATGAAGAAGCTCACCGAGCGAGCTCAGAAGGCGCAGACCACGATGGGCGAGATGAGCGCGCAAGCGCAGTCGGAGGAAGGCGAGGTCCTGGTGACCGTCGCGAACGGCGGCGTCATGACGAGACTCGAACTCACTCCAGGCGCCCGGCATCTCAGTCCGCAGAGCCTGGCCGCGCTGATCATGGACACCTACGGTCGGGCGGCGGCCGAGGCCTCTGAACGTTCCGTTGCGGCCGTTGCAGAGCTGCTCGGCGACGATCCCGTGGCAGTCGCCGCGCTGAAGCGTTCAGTCCAGCGCGGCATGGAGGGCGCCTGACATGGGTGGCGGAATCGACGTCGATCCGGAAAGCCTTCGGTCGCATGCGAACTCGATCGAATCGAATGTTGCCGGGCCGGTTCAAGAGGCCAGTGAGGCGGCGAATCTGGTAGGAGGAGGCGACGTTCTCAGCTACGGGCTCGTGAACATCAATGCGGCAGTCGCCGGTCAAATGCTCGGCCAGTACGCCAAGCAGATCATCGAGACCGCCGCGGGCATGGCCCAGCTCGTCTCGGCGACGGTCGATGACATCGCGACCACCTATGAGGAATGCGATGAATCTGTGGCCTCGGACTTCGACTCCCTCGGATCAGAGGTGGAGGACTGATGAACGACCTCGTAGTGACTGCGGAGCCGGGCGGCCCGTCGGGCTGGGGTGACTTTGACGGCGCCCGGCTGCTTCAGAGCGGCCAGGACTTGAAGAACAGCGATGGCGCGCTCGAAACTACAATCAATGGGGTTGTAGCGACCCTTGACCTGCTAGCTGTCGTTGCCAACCCGCTCAAGGAGTTCATGATGGCGGGGGTCGGGTACGTCATCGAGCACGTGTCGTTCCTCCGTGAGCCGCTGGAATGGGTCGCCGGTGATCCCAACGAGATCATGGCGTTGCAGCAGACCTGGTCGAACATAAGCACCAGCCTGTCCGAAGCCGCAAGTGCCATGGCCGACCAGCTCTCTGAAGTGGACGATTGGCGTGGCGATGACGCAGAGGGCTACCGTGGCCTCGCAAAAGAGTTCTCTGACGTCCTGAACTCGGCAGGGACCGTTGCCTCCTGCATGTCGGGCTACGCGATGCTGATGGGGCTCTGGACCGCCACCACTCGCGCGCTCATCCTGGAACTCATCTGCGACTTCGTGTCGCGCGGCATCCTTTACCTTCTAGCGGCGGCCTTCAGCTCGGTCGTGACCTTCGGCGGCTCCATCGCCGCGGCCATCACGGGGTTGGTGCTGGACGCGCTCGCCAGCTTCGGAAAGATCATGAAGCGAATCGGCACACTGCTTGAAAAGGTGGCCGACCTCATGAAACGGTTCGATGCTGCCGGTGACCTTCTCTCCAAGATGGGCAAATGGTTCGACGGTAAGGGATCCGGCCTGATCAACAGCTCGAACCTGAAGCTGGAGAGCTTGAGGCTCAACGCCCTCAACAGCTTCGACCCAGGGGAGCTTCCCTCGTGGCTGAAGACCTCATACATGGACAATAAGTCCACGATCTTCAACGACAGCTTCATGGCCAACTACAAGGATTTCTGGGGTAGCAACGCGAACTGGTTCTCGAAGAACTTGCATACGCTGGGCGAAGGGAGCGAGTCGATCGCCAACGTCGTCAAGGGTCTGGACAACTTCGCAAATAATGACGACGCATGGGGACATTGGGTCCGAGCATTGAGTCGGGAAGAAGAGGGGACCGGGTTGCGCGGGCTGCTCAGTGGCATTCTGACCGACGACAAGTACAACGAATGAAGTCAACTGTCTCTGTTGTTGCGCTCGGGCTTCCTCCCGAGGAGAATCCATGACTGGCGGTCTGATCGCAATTACATGCGCCGCAACATACATCTACTACATTCTCATTGGTGTCCGTGATAAGTCCATCAGAGATAAGGTGACGACTCGGCTTTTCGTGTCTTTCGTTCTGGAATCCAAGCCAGAGCTTAAAACCGAGCGTTATGCAGAGGCATTCATTCATAAACTTAATGTTTCTGAATGGAAAGCACTGCGAAGTGAAATCAAGGAATGGCCGGAGTGGAAGAAGGAAGTGCAGCGGTGTGAGCATGCTGAGCTTTACCCTCACAGGAAACGACTGTCGGTTATTATTCTCACGCTTTCCGTGGTGGTGGCGGTTGTCGTCCTTGTGGTTTTCCCAGATATCCGCCGAGAGGACTTCTCACCTGTCTACTGGCCGCTGTTGATGTTCACGTTCATCCCGCCTTTCATTGCGGGGATGGCCATGGACGTCGCCGATCGCATCTGGCGGCGGTCAAGTCGGGCTAAATCCTCGGTCGGCCACGGTTAACAGAATCTCGGAGAGCTCGAAGTGCGTGAAATTGGCTGTTCATGGCTGTGACATCGTTTCTCATCTTGAAAATGCAGGAAGACGACCGGATCGTCGTCTACGGATACGGGAACAGCAAGGACGATATTGAAGGAACTGTCGAGTTCGATGCCGAGACTGGTGAGGTCGTTCGGAAGTCGGCTGAGAATAGGCGCGCTGACATAGTTGCAGGTTTCATGCCGTTCAGGCGGAAGAGGACTGGCACATGGCCGGGCCATCACACATATGCGGCATGACAGCCTCGAGGAACGTCAACTGGCGGAGATGATCTCGGCGCTAGATATCGGATCGGGTGGGATGCGATGATTGTTGCCGAACCTATTGAATTTTGGGAGTTTTGATGAGTTATGTGCCGCAGTATTCTTCTGCTCCAACGAAACCGGAGCGGAAGCCGGTTGTTGTGGGGGTGGTTCAGGTTGCTGTGTTCTTGGTGGTGGTTGCTACTCCTGCGTTGTACTTCTTGTTGATGCAGCGGATTGTTGGGATCGTTGCCGATCGGGAGCTTTGGAATCTCGATGAGCCTGGGGATACGCCGAGCAGCCTTGCCAGCGGGGAGTTCTTGTATGCGTTGGTGACTGTGGTCGGGCTTCCGATCGTGCTTGCGGTCCTCGCGGTGCTTTCGGCTGTCGGGCTTCAGAAGCGGCGTCGTTGGGGGCGCATCCTGACCGCTGTGTGGGTCGGGATCATGCTGCTTCCGCTCGCCGTTTGGGCGGTCGCTGCTGCGGTGCTGTGGAAGACCGTTCCCGTTCCCACCGGCACCAGGGACTACTTCCTCGGCCCGATCGACCCGATCATGCTCAACGCGATCGCCGGTCCGGTCGCCTTCCTGTCGGCCCTGACGGTCTTCATCCTGATCTTCACCGCCCCCACCCGCCGCTGGACCCCCAAACCCGACTCCACCCCACTCCCCGCAGCGTTCAACACCTTCCAAGGCTTCCCCCCGCAACAAGCCCCCTGGCCCAACGACTCGACCAGTCCCCGCAGATGACTCGGACCGGGATGAGAAATGCCATGACTTGACGGTCTGCGGCGATGGGTGAGAATGCGAGGGGGTTCCGGATGTCGGGACTTGGTGGCCCAGTATTTGGGCTGGGGTGGGGTGGCCGGTAGAGTGAGGGGCATGTTTGACGCCCCTGAGTCCGTGGTGCGGTCTGGTGATGCGACCGCTACGCCTTCGGCGGCTTCGGCGCGGGATGTCGCTTTTGCGGCGGATCTGGCCAGTGGGGCCGGGGAGCTGCTGCTCAAGCTTCGCGAGTCCATGGGGTTCGGCGATTCCCGTTCGCTCAAGGACGCCGGGGACCGCCAGGCCGACGACTACCTGCTCGGGCTCGTCGCCGCCGAGCGGCCCGGGGACGCCGTGCTCTCCGAAGAGGGCAAAGGCGAGACCGGACGCGTCGGCACCGAGCGCCTCGGGGCCGACCGGGTCTGGATCATCGACCCCCTCGACGGCACCCGCGAGTTCTCCGAGGAGGGCCGCGACGACTGGGCCGTGCACGTCGCCCTGTGGCAAAGGGGTCTCGGGCTCACCGCCGCCGCCGTCGCCCTCCCCGCCCAAGGCCGCACGCTGCGCACCGACGAGGCCTACGCGATCCCCGAGGCCCGCGACGTGCCCCGCATCGTCGTCTCCCGCACCCGTCCGCCCGCCGAAGCCGTCGCCTCGGCCGAGGCGATCGGCGCCGAACTCGTCCCCATGGGCTCGGCCGGAGCCAAGGCCATGGCCGTGGTGACCGGTGCCGTCGACGCCTACGTCCACTCCGGCGGCCAGTTCGAGTGGGACTCGGCCGCGCCCGTGGCCGTGGCGCTCGCCTCAGGCTGGCACGCCTCCCGGATCGACGGCAGCGCGCTGCGGTACAACACCCCGGACCCGTACCTGCCGGACCTGCTGGTCTGTCGCCCCGATCTGGCCGAGCCGCTGCTCGCGGCCATTGCCGGATCGCGCTGATCTTGAACGACCGAACGAACCGCACCCCGTCAGGGGTCCCGTTGAGAGGAGCACTGCGCCGGTGAGCGACTACCGCATCAGCCACATCGCCGCGCTGGAGGCCGAGGCGATCTTCATCTTCCGTGAAGTCGCGGCCACCTGTCAGCGCCCCGTGCTGCTCTTCTCCGGGGGCAAGGACTCCATCGTGATGCTGCACCTGGCGCAGAAGGCCTTCGCGCCCGCGCCGGTGCCGTTCCCGGTGATGCACGTCGACACCGGCCAGAACTTCGCCGAGGTCATCGACTACCGCGACCGTCGCGTGGCCGAGACCGGGGTGCAACTGCTGGTGGCCTCGGTCCAGGACGCGATCGACCGCGGCATGGTCACCGAGCCCCCGGACGGCACCCGCAACCGCATCCAGACCCCCGTGCTGCTCGAAGCCGCCGAGAAGTACCAGTTCGACGCCCTGTTCGGCGGGGCCCGCCGCGACGAGGAGAAGGCCCGCGCCAAGGAGCGCGTGTTCTCCTTCCGCGACGACTTCGGCCAGTGGGACCCCAAGAACCAGCGCCCCGAACTGTGGAACCTGTACAACGGCCGGGTCCACCCCGGCGAGCAGATCCGGGTCTTCCCGCTCTCGAACTGGACCGAGCTCGACGTGTGGCGCTACATCGGCTCCGAGTCGATCCCGCTGCCCGAGGTCTACTTCGCCGCCGAACGCGAAGTGGTCGACCGCGGCGGGATGCTGTACGCGGTCAACGAGTTCATCACCCCGCGCGAAGGCGAACGGGTCTTCAAGGAGACGGTCCGCTACCGCACGGTGGGCGACGCGAACCTCACCGCGGGCGTGAAGTCCCAGGCCCGCACGATCGAGGAGATCATCGAGGAGGTCGCGGCCACGCGCGTCACCGAGCGCGGCGCGACCCGCGGCGACGACAAGACCTCCGAGGCCGCGATGGAAGACCGCAAGAGGGAAGGCTACTTCTAATGACGGACACGCTGGCCTCCCGCGAGGACACGCACGAACTGCTTCGCTTCGCCACCGCCGGTTCGGTGGACGACGGCAAGTCCACGCTGATCGGTCGCCTCCTGTTCGACTCGAAGGCGCTCTTCGACGACCAGTGGGACGCCGTGGAAGCCGTCTCCGCGAACCGCGGCGACGAGTACACCGACCTCGCCCTGCTCACTGACGGCCTGCGCTCCGAACGCGAGCAGGGCATCACGATCGACGTGGCGTACCGCTACTTCTCCACGCCCGAGCGCAAGTTCATCATCGCCGACACGCCCGGGCACATCCAGTACACGCGCAACATGGTCACCGGCGCCTCGACCGCCGACCTCGCGCTCATCCTGGTGGACGCCCGCAAGGGCCTGGTGGAGCAGTCGCGCCGCCACGCGTTCCTGTGCTCGCTGCTGCGCGTGCCCCACATGGTCCTGTGCGTCAACAAGATGGACCTCGTGGACTACGACGAGGCCGTGTTCAAGAAGATCGAGAACGAGTTCAAGGCCTTCGCGACCAAGCTCGAGGTCCCCGATCTCACGGTCATCCCGATCTCGGCCCTCAAGGGCGACAACGTGGTCAACCGCTCCGAGCACATGCCGTGGTTCCAGGGCCCGAGCCTCCTGCACCACCTGGAGAAGGTCCACATCGCCTCGGACCGCAACCTCGTGGACGTGCGATTCCCGGTCCAGCACGTGATCCGGCCGCATTCGAGCGACAACCACGACTACCGCGGCTACGCGGGCCAGATCGCCTCGGGCGTGATGAAGCCCGGCGACGAGGTCATGGTGCTGCCCAGCGGGTTCACCTCGCGCATCGCCTCGATCGAGACCGCCGACGGCCCGCTCGAGGAGGCCTTCCCGCCCTTGAGCGTCACGGTGCGCCTGGAGGACGAGCTCGACGTCTCGCGCGGTGACATGCTGTGCCGCCCGGGCAATCAGGCCCGGGTGTCGCAGGACATCGAGGCGATGGTCTGCTGGATGGACGAGGCGCGGCCGCTGCGCCTGAGGGGCAAGTACGCCGTCAAGCACACCACCGCCGACGTGCGCGCGATCGTCAAGGACGTCCAGTACCAGCTCGACGTGAACACGCTCCACCGCGACGAGTCCGCGACCGAGTTGCGGCTCAACGAGATCGGTCGTGTCACCCTCCGCACCACCAAGCCCCTCCTGTGCGACGACTACCGGCGCAACCGGGCCACCGGCGGGTTCATCATCATCGACGAGTCCGACAACCGCACCGTGGGCGCGGGCATCATCGTCTAATCGCGACTGTGCAGGGCCCCGATCGCTGATCGGGGCCTTCACTGTTCCTGCTGCGCCTCATAGGCTTTGCGGACCCGCACCGGGGCCTTGATGAACCACGCGTCCTCCACGAGCTCGACCAGGCGCTGCTGGTCGACCTTCTCGAGGTCGACGAGGATCATCGCGTACCCGTCGTAGTGCGGGGTGGTGTAGTAAGCGGGGTCCTTCGCGGCCAGGAGTGCCGCCTTCTCGCCCAGGTCGCACACGATCGCCAGGCCGCCCTCGGCCTCGGTGCGCAGCCGGGCGAAGAACTTGCCCTTGACCTTGAGCGACGGCGTCTGCCAGCTCGTGGTCTCCTCGACCTCGGGGTAGCGCTTCGCGATCGCCACCACGTCTTCCCACGTCGACATGTCCCACTCCTCTCGTCGGCAACCATCGTGCCGCACGGGTGTGACATCCGGTGTGTTTCGAGGTCAGGGGTTGATCCAGTTGCCGATCGAGATGAGGCTGGCTGCCGAGGCGCCGAGCACGGCCGTGGCGACCACCGCGGCCCCCAGGAGCCGCAGCGGCATCTGGGTCCAGTCCGGGCCCATCTGGCGGCGCGTGGCGGGCATCGAACCGGTACCGGGTTCAGGGGATTCGACCGCGTCGGGGATCGCCTCGACCGGGTCGGGCCTGCGGAACGCGGCCGTGGAGAGCAGCTGCGTGTCGCCGTTGATGCCGTCGGCGCGCACATGTTCGACCTGGACGCTGACCGGTCCGACCGCGCCGCGCAGGCCGTCGCCCACGCGGGCGAACTGGGCGGTGTCGTCCGAGCGCGGCGGCGCCGTGTCGGGGCGGCCCACGCGCGGGACCGACCAGCCGAGCGAGCGCGGCTCCGAATAGCGCTGCGGCGCTTCGGGTTCGGACTCCCAGCTGTAGCGGTGCCGAGTCGGCTGCTCGGGCGGCGGGGTCTCGCCGACCGTGTCGACCTGGACGGTGCGCAGCTCGTCGGTGCGGACGCCGTTGCCGACCCGGGGGAGTTCCCCGGTGGTCGGGTGCGACGGGTGGCCGTAGCCGGGACCCCAGTTGCTGCTGTCGCTCACGGCGCTCCTATTCCCCCGAGTCGGAGAGGATCCGGTCGAGGTGGCTCTGGAGGTTCTCGATCTCGCCCTGCTGGATCGAGATCGTGCGCTGGGCCGCGTCCACGACCCGCTCGTCGTCGCTGCGGTCGAGCACCAGTTTGGCCATGTCGACCCCGCCGATGTGGTGGGGGATCATCAGCTCCACGAAGCGGATGTCGGCCTCGGTGCCGGTGAGGGTCTTGAACTCGGCGAGCTCCTCATCGGTGGCCATGCCGGGCATCAGGCCCGTGGCCTCGGCGTCGTGCTCGTGCTCGCCGCCGGCCCACGACATCTGCTCGCCGGTGGACATGCGCACGCCCCACTCGCGCAGCCAGGACCGGTACATGCCGACCTCGGCCGACTGCGAGGTGGCGATGTCGTAGGCGATGGACACCAGCGCCGGGTCGGACCCGTTCTGCCACTCGTACATCGCCATGTCGATGGCCTGCTGGTGGTGGGTCTGCATGTCCCGCGCGAACCCGGCCTCGACCGAGTCGTCACCGGGGGTGGAGCCGCCCGCCACCCAGCCCACCGCGAAGCCCGCGACGAGCATCAGCAGCGCGGTGACGGCCACGAGTACCGCCGGGCGCCCCCAGATGCGACTCATTCGTCCTCCTCAATCGGGCGCTCCCCGAAGCGCCCGCGCCCACAACGGATTAACGAGACAGGGCCCGAAAAGTTCGCGTTCTAGCTCATCGCCTGGTCTTCGATCGTGGTGGTCACGCCGTTGGTGCAGGTCGCGTTGGCCTCGGCCGCGTTGTCGGCGTTCTGGATGTAGAAGTCCAGGAACTCGTCGATCTTCGGGTCGTCCAATTCGTTCGTCTGGTACTGCACGCCCCAGGCCTGCATGGACACCGCCGCGCCCTGCTCGGGGTAGGGGCTCATGAGGGAGTAGTCGCGGCCCTGGATCTTCTCCGAGAGCTGCGCGATGCCGTCGCCGTCGACCAGCGCCGGGTCGTAGGTCAACCAGACCGCGCCGTGCTCCAGGGAGTGGACGGCGTTGCCGTCCACGATCGGGGCGGCGTAGACCGAGCCGGTGCACGTCTGCCAGCGGCTGAGGTGGTTGCCGCCCGCCGGAGGGGTCAGCTCGTAGGTCGGGTTGGTCCCGTCCCAGTCCTGGCCGTCGACGTGGGTCTGCTGGAGCACCCACGGGTACTCCAGGTCCTCGACGGTGATGTCGCCGTCGGCCACGGCCTTGGAGGCCTCGGAGTAGTTGGCGTAGTCGCCGTAGAAGTCGGTCATGCCCTCCGGGGGCTGGCTGCGGTCCCACACGACGAACACGGCGGCGGCGATCAGGCCGAGCGCGACGACGCCGACGGCGGAGAACGTGAGGATCAGACCCCACGGCTTGGGCTGCTTGACCTGGACGGCGCGGCCCTTGCGGGCGCCCGAGTCGCCGCCCTTCTTCGAGGAAGTGCTGTCGAAGGCGCTCTTGCCCGAGCCCTTGCCAGTGCTGCCCTTGCCGGCGCTCTTGGTGACGGTTTGCTTCTTGGTAGCCATTTCGCGGGGCATGCCTTATTCGTCGACGACAGTGAGCCGGAGCGGCACCGGGGAGGCCCGGCGTGAGTGCCACTCGTGTAGGTCACCTTACCCGGTCGCACTTGGGCAGATCCTTAGAGCCGCGCGCCGACCGGGGGCCGGGCGGCCCTACTCGAATGTGGCGGTGATCCCGCCCGCGCAGGTCGCGTTCGGCTCGGGGTTGAACCGCTCGTTGAGCACGTACTCGTCCAGGTACGCCTCGATCACCGGGTCGGCCGCGTCCTCGGTCTGGTACCGGTGGCCCCAGGACTGGAGCGACACGGCCACGCCTTGGCCCGGGTAGGGGCTCATCAGCGAATAATCCCGCTTGTCGATCAGCAGCGCCAGCGCGTCGATCGAGGCCTGGTCGAGCAGCTCGGGGTCGTAGGTCAGCCACACCGCGCCGTGCTCCATCGAGTGGACGGCGTACCCGTCGACCAGCGGCCCGTCGTAGACCGAACCGGTGCACGTCTGCCACTGGCTGAGGTGGTTCCCGCCCGCCGGAGGGTGCAGCTCGTAGGGCAGGGCCTCGCCGTCCCAGCCGACGAGGCCGTCGACGTGCTCCTGCTGGGTGATCCACGGGTGCTCCAGGTCCGTGACGGCGATCTCGCCTTCGGCGAGCGCGGTCTTGAGCGCGACGATGCCGTCGTACTCGCCGTAGAAGCTCTCGACGCCCTCCAGCGACACCTCCGCGTTCTGCGACGGCGCCCCGTCGTCCTCCCCCGCGTCCCCCTCGACGAGGGCGCAGCCCCCGGCGCTCGCGAGGGCGAGGGCCGCCGCGGCGGCGGTCCAGCAGTGGCGAATCCGACTCATGTCCGGGCCTTCCGTTCGATGGTTGACTGACAACCTACCCGCGCAGGCCACAAGCGGGTTCATCACTCGCAGGCGGCGAAGCCGGGAGTCTACGATTACCGGGTGACTCCTGAGACGCTCGCAGAGAAAGTGCTGTCCGCTACGCGCGCTGCCTTCGAGGCCCTCGGCCTCGACACCGCCGTACTGCCCGCCGCGACGGCGGTGGAGCGACCCAGGGACCCCAAGCACGGCGACTACGCCTCCAACATCGCGCTCCAGACCGCCAAGAAGGCCGGGACCAACCCGCGCGCGCTGGCCGAACAGATCGCCGCGCACCTCACCGCGACCGACGGCGTCGCGAAGGTCGACATCGCCGGGCCCGGCTTCCTCAACATCACCCTGGACGCGGCCGCCGCCGGCGAGATCGCCGCGAAGATCGTGGCCGCGGGAGCCTCCTACGGGACCAACACCTCGATGGAAGGCGTCTACGCCAACCTCGAGTTCGTCTCCGCCAACCCGACCGGACCCATCCACGCCGGCGGCACCCGCTGGGCCGCGATGGGCGACGCGCTCGCCCGCGTCATGCGCGCCTCCGGAGCCAAGCTCACCGCCGAGTACTACGTCAACGACGCCGGCGCCCAGATCGACCATTTCGCCGCCTCGCTGCTGGCCCGCGCGAAGAACGAGCCCACCCCCGAGAACGGCTACGTCGGCGCCTACATCGACGAGATCGCCGCCGAGGTCCTCAAAGCGCGCCCCGACGCGCTCGACGCCGCCGAACCGCTCGAAGTGTTCCGCACCGTCGGCCTCGACCTCATGCTCGCCGACATCAAGAGCACCCTCGCCGACTTCGGCACCCACTTCGACGTGTTCTTCTCCGAGAAGAGCCTCCACGACCGCGGCGAGCTCGACGCGGCCGTCCAGCGACTCACCGAGCTGGGCCACGTCTACGAGGCCGACGGCGCGACCTGGCTGCGCACCACCACCTTCGGCGACGACAAGGACCGCGTCCTCAAGAGCTCCAAGGGCGCCTGGACCTACTTCGCCGCCGACTGCGCCTACTACCTCGACAAGCGCGAACGCGGCTTCGAGAAGCTGGTGTTCATGCTCGGCGCCGACCACCACGGCTACGTGGGCCGCATGCAGGCCATCAGCCGCGCCTTCGGCGACGAGCCGGGCACGATGGAGATCCTCATCGGCCAGTTCGTGAACCTGCTCTCCAACGGAGAGCCGATCCGGCTCTCCAAGCGCGCCGGGAACATCATCACCCTCAACGACGTGGTCGAGGCCGTGGGCGTCGACGCCGCCCGCTACGCGCTCACCCGCTACTCCGCCGACTCCACGATCGACCTCGACATCGAGACCTGGACCAAGCACACCAACGAGAACCCGGTCTACTACGTCCAATACGCGCACGCCCGGACCACCAGCATCCGCAACAACGCCGCCGACCGCGGCGTCGCCCTCGGCGACGCGCTCGACGGCTCGCTGCTCGACCAGCCCCAGGAGACCGCCCTGCTCAAGGTCCTCGCCGAGTTCCCGGCCGTGGTCGCCTCCGCCGCCGAACTCCGCGAGCCCCACCGGGTGGCCCGCTACGTCGAAGAACTCGCCGGGGCGTGGCACCGGTTCCAGAACTCCGACTCGCGCGTCATCCCCTACCCCGACGAATCCCCCGAGCCGGTCCACTCCGCGCGCCTGTGGCTGGTGGAGGCCACCCGCACCGTCCTCAAGAACGCCCTGACGCTCCTGGGCGTCTCCGCCCCGGAGCGGATGTAATGCGCACGCACGAAGCCGGTGCCCTGCACGGCGACTTCGCCTCCCTGCGCCCGTCCTGGCTCGGCGTCCCCGACGACGTCAACGCCATGCTCCCGCAGCTGTGGTCGGCCAACGTCGAACGCGCCGACACCGGCGCGGTCCACATCGGCGGCCTCTCGGTCGAGAAGCTCGCCGCCGAGTTCGGCACACCCGCCTACATCTTCGACGAGGACGACTTCCGCGCCCGCTGCCGCGCCTGGACCGAGGCCTTCGACGGCGCCGACGTCTTCTACGCCTCCAAGGCCTTCTGCTCCAAGGCCGTGCTCCGCGCCGCCGCAGAAGAAGGCCTGTTCGTGGACGTGTGCACCGCCGGGGAACTCGCCGTGGCCCTCGCCGCCGGGCTCGACCCGGCCCGCCTGGGCCTGCACGGCAACAACAAGTCCCTCGCCGAACTCCACCAGGCCGTCGAGATCGGCGTCGGCCGCATCGTGGCCGACTCGTTCCAGGAGATCGAGCGCCTCGAAGCGATCGCGGCCGAACTCGGCCGCCGCCCCGACGTGATGATCCGCGTCAACGTCGGCGTCGAAGCCCACACGCACGAGTTCATCGCCACCGCCCACGAGGACCAGAAGTTCGGCTTCGCGCTGGCCGACGGCGTGGCCTACGAGGCCGCGCGCCGCGTCATCAAGGCCGAGCACCTCAACCTCCTCGGGCTCCACTCGCACATCGGCTCGCAGATCTTCGACACCGCCGCGTTCGAGATCTCCGCGGCGCGCACCGCGCGCCTCCAGGCCCGCCTCCAAGCCGACTTCGGGGTCACGCTCGCCGAGCTCGACCTCGGCGGCGGCTTCGGGATGGCCTACACGACCCAGGACGACCCGCAGTCGCCCGCCGTCATCGCCGATTCGCTCAAGCGGATCGTGGCCGACGAGTGCGCTGCGGCCGGGATCGCGGTCCCGCGCCTGTCCATCGAGCCCGGCCGCAGCCTGGTCGGCCCCTCGATGTTCACCCTCTACGAGGTCGGCACCGTCAAGCCGGTGACGCTCTCGGCCGGGGCCTCGCGCCTGTACGTCTCGATCGACGGCGGCATCAGCGACAACATCCGCACCGCGCTCTACGACGCCACCTACTCGGCCACGCTCGCGTCGCGATCGTCCACTGCGACGCCCGCGATCGCCCGAGTAGTGGGAAAGCATTGCGAATCCGGCGACATTGTTGTTAAAGATGAGTTCCTCCCGGCGGACGTCGCGCCGGGGGACCTGATCGCGGTCCCTGGCACCGGTGCCTACTGCCGGTCGATGGGCTCGAACTACAACCACGTGCCCCGCCCGCCGGTCGTCGCCGTGCGGGACGGCGAAGCACGCGTGATCGTGGCCCGTGAAACCGTGGACGACCTACTACGCCTCGACGTCGGCTAGCCACGCGGCCTCCACCACCAGAAAGAGGAACCCAGCGATGAAACTCGCGCTACTCGGATGCGGCAACGTCGGCAGTGAAGTCGTGCGCCTCATGCGAATGCGCGGGGACGAGCTGGCCGCCCGAGTAGGCGAACCGGTGGAAATAGTCGGGATCGCCGTCCGCAGGATCGACCGCGACCGCTCGCACCTGCCGGTGGACAGGTCCCTGTTCACCACCGACGCGCTCGGCCTGGTCAAACGCGACGACGTCGACATCGTCGTCGAAGTCGCCGGAGGCATCGAACCGGCCCGCACCTGGATCACCACCGCGCTGGGCCAGGGCAAGTCCGTCGTGACCGCCAACAAGGCCCTCCTCGCCGAGGACATGCCCGCGCTCGCCGCCGCGGCCAAAGCCGGGGAGGCCGACCTCTACTACGAGGCCGCCGCGGCCGCCGCTATCCCGCTCATGCGGCCCCTGCGCGAATCGCTCCACGGCGACACCATCAACCGCGTGCTCGGCATCGTCAACGGCACCACCAACTACATCCTCAGCCAGATGACCCAGACCGGCGCGTCCTTCGAGGAGGCCCTGTCCGAGGCCACCGCCCTGGGCTACGCCGAGGCCGACCCCCGCGCCGACGTCGACAACTACGACGCCGCCGCCAAGGCCGCGCTCATCGCCTCGCTCGCGTTCCACACCCAGGTCGACCTCGAGGACGTCTACCGCGCGGGCATCCGCGCCGGGCAGGCCTCCACCGGCGAGTGGACCAAGGGCGTCAGCGCCGCCGACATCGCCTCGGCCGCCGCCGAAGGCCGCGTGGTCAAGCCCCTGTGCATCGCCACCCGCGAAGCCGACGGCGTGTCCGTGCGCGTCCACCCCGCGATGATCCCGGCCACCCACCCGCTCGCGAACGTCAACGGCGCGTACAACGCCGTGTTCGTCGAAGCCGAATCCGCCGGACGCCTCATGTTCTACGGAGCGGGAGCGGGCGGCACCGAGACCGCCTCTGCCGTCCTCGGCGATATCGTCGCCGTGGCGCGCAACAAACGCGGCGGGATCACCGCCTTCCCGCCCGAGGCCGCCTACTCGGACCTCCCGGTGAAACCCATCGGCGAGGCCCTCACCCGCTACCACGTCAGCCTCGACGTGGTCGACGAACCCGGCGTGCTCGCCCGGGTGGCGGCCACCTTCGCCCACCACGGCGTCAGCCTCGCCACCGTCCACCAGTCGGGCCGGAGCGACGACGCCCAGCTCGTGGTGGTCACCCACACTGCGGCCGACAAGCAGTTGTCGGACACCGTGCAGGAACTGTCGCAACTGACGTCGGTGCACCAGGTCACCTCCGTCATGCGCGTCGAAGGAGAATAGGACCGAGATGTCCTCCCAAAGCTCAGCCTCAACCGCTATGCGCCCCGGCTGGCGCGGCCTCATCGAGGAATTCCGCGACCGGCTGCCCGTCTCCGACGCCACCCCGGTGGTCACCCTCCAGGAGGGCGGCACGCCGCTCCTGCCGGTCCCGACGCTCTCGGCCCGCACCGGCTGCGACGTCTACCTCAAGATCGAGGGCCTCAACCCGACCGGCTCCTTCAAGGACCGCGGCATGACCCTCGCCGTC
The DNA here is from genome assembly GCF_040645615.1 of Glycomyces sp. NPDC046736. Taxonomy (NCBI): domain Bacteria; kingdom Bacillati; phylum Actinomycetota; class Actinomycetes; order Glycomycetales; family Glycomycetaceae; genus Glycomyces; species Glycomyces sp. NPDC046736. The sequence continues at coordinate 49,793 of NZ_JBEYYO010000007.1, forward strand.
TCCAAAGCCGTCGAAGCCGGATCCAAGGCCGTCATCTGCGCCTCCACCGGCAACACCTCCGCCTCGGCCGCGGCCTACGCCGCCCGCGCGGGCATCACCTGCGCCGTGCTCATCCCCGCCGGGAAGATCGCCCTCGGCAAGCTCGCCCAGGCCCTCGTCCACGGCGCGAAGGTCCTCCAAGTCGACGGCAACTTCGACGACTGCCTCACCATCGCCGACAAGCTCGCGATCGACTACCCGGTCACGCTCGTCAACCACCTCAACTACAACCGCATCCTCGGCCAGAAGACCGCCGCCTACGAAGTGGTCCAAGTACTCGGCGACGCACCCGACATCCACTGCCTCCCGGTCGGCAACGCGGGCAACATCACCGCCTACTGGCTCGGCTACAACGAGGACCACGCCGCGGGCGCGACCACCAAACTCCCTCGCATGCTCGGCGTCCAGGCCGCCGGGGCCGCCCCGATCGTCAACGGCAAGGTCGTGGAGCACCCGCAGACCATCGCCACCGCGATCCGCATCGGCAACCCCGCCTCCTGGACCAAGGCCCTCGACGCCAAAGCGGAGTCGAACGGCGACATCATCGCCGCCACCGACCGCGAGATCCACGCCGCCTACATGCTGCTCGCCCGCAGCGAAGGCGTGTTCGTCGAACTCGCCTCGGCCGCCTCGGTCGCCGGCCTCATCAAGCAGGCCGACGCCGGATGGATCGAACCGGGCCAGACGATCGTCTGCACCGTCACCGGCAACGGCCTCAAGGACCCCGACTGGGCCGTCTCCACCGCGCCCCAACCGCACACGGTCCCCGTCGACGTCCTCAAGACCGCCACGGCGCTGGGCCTCTGACTTGGGCGCTTTCACTGTGCCAATTTACGGCTCCGCGAGCGTCGCCGAGAGCGGCCCACAAGCCACCGTTCGCGTCCCCGCCACCTCGGCCAACCTCGGCCCCGGCTTCGACTCGCTCGGCCTCGCCCTCGACCTCTACGACGAGGTCACCGCCGAAGCCACCAGCGGCACCGCCGTCACCGTGGAAGTCGAAGGCGAGGGCGAAGGCACCGTCCCGACCGACGAACGCCACCTCGTGGCCGCCACCATGATCCGCACCTTCGCGCACCTCGACCTCGCGCCCCCGGGCCTGAAACTCAAGTGCCGCAACCGGATCCCGCACGCCCGCGGTCTCGGCTCCTCATCGGCGGCCATCGTCGCCGGGATCATGCTCGCCGACGCGCTCGCCGGAGCCGGACTCACCCGCACCGAGAAGCTCGCGCTGGCCGACGCGATCGAGGGCCACCCCGACAACGTGGCCCCGTGCCTCCTCGGCGGCTTCACCATCGCGTACTCCACTGAGGACGGAGCGAAGGCCGTGCGCCTCGACCCGTCGCCGCGGATTCACCCCTGGGTGTACATCCCGCAGGTCAAAGGCCTGACCTCGGTGGCCCGCGCGGCACTGCCCGAGCGGGTGCCGCACGCCGACGCCGTGTTCAACCTCTCGCGTTCGGCCCTGCTGGTCGCCGCCGTCTCGCGCCAGCCCTCGCGATTGTTCGAGGCCACCGAGGACCGGCTCCACCAGTCCTACCGGGCCGAGGGAATGCCGGAGAGCACCCGCTTGTTGCACGATCTGCGTACCGCTGGAATCGCCGCGGCGATCTCAGGAGCTGGGCCTACGGTCCTGGCCCTCGCGGTCGACGACGCCGAGCTCCCCGAGGCCCCCGAAGGCTTCGAAGCCAGGCGTCTCGACTTCGGTTCAGGGGCCGAACAGGTCGCGACCTCCCGCCGTGAATGATCCTCGGGTCTGTGGTTGACAATGGCGGGAGTGCGCTACTATTCCTAAGAGACGACCACCCGGTGTCGTGACTGCTCGAAGCCTTGCTTATGCTTGTGGTCACAACAGCTGCGGCGCATCCAGCGCACGCCTGATCTCTTGTTTGGGTCATCACCCTCAACCACGGATTTGTGACTTTGCATAGCTCCTGCGTGACATGGCATGGTTTCGACCAAGGAACAGCCGCCGTCCGCTTGTGGCGCCGAGCCTTCGCTCGGATCGGATCGCAAAGACTGAGGATCGCAATCAGCGCAATTCGGGACCAGGGGTCCCATCGTGCGCGATCATTCATCGCGAGCTGTCCAGTCGCAGGCCCAGAGGCTGTTTCCTCGATCAGGACCGTCTGCTCAGCGGACAGCCCAGGGGTGTTGCACCCAGTGTCGACTGTCGTCTTCCATCCACCGCGGCCAATCGGCCCCGGTAGGCCGAGGCGATGGCCGTACGCAGACCAGAACATCGGCATTGCGGCTATTTGAAAGACGCGGAAGCTCCTCGAATCCATTTCGAAGTTCCGCCAGGGAAGGAATCCATTGAGCGACACCACCGGCACGACGTCGGACCGGATGAGCGATGCGGCGTCGGCTTCGGGAGAACTCCCGGAGGCCAAGAAGCGACGTCGGGCAGGAACCGGTCTGGCATCCATGCTGATGCCCGAGCTCCAGCAGATGGCCCAATCGCTCGGCATCACCGGCGTTGGCCGGATGCGCAAGAGCGAGTTGATCGCCGCCATCCAGGAACGGCAGGATGCGGGCTCGCAGCCCGGCGGTGCCAGCGCAGAACAGGAGGCCCCGCCAGTGCCTGAGTCCGACCACACACCGACCGTCGAGGGCCCGCAGACCACTGTCGAGCCCGCGGGCGGCGACGCCGAAGCGAACGCCGACAACGGTTCCGAGACCGACGCCAAGGGCGGCACCGCCGCCCGTCGGGCCACGCGCCCGGCCGGTCCGCCGCAGCCGCGCCGCCGCCAGAGCCAGCCGGCCCCCGAGGCCGAGCGCCCGGCCGAGCCCGAGGCCGAGGCCCCGTCCTCCGCGCCCGAGTCCGAAGAGGACCGCCCGCAGCGCCGCCGCCGCGCCCGCGACAACCGCGAGAACGGCCGCCGCGACGAGCAGCAGTCCGAACGCGGCGAGAACCGGGCCGAGCGCCGGAACGACGAACGCCGCGAGGAACCGCGCGCCGAGCGTCGAGGCAACGACGAGGACGGCTACGACGACCGCGGCCCCCGCGACGGGGAGGGCGAAGGCCGCCGCCGCAAGCGCCGCGACCGCTCCGACCGCCGCCGCTCCGGCCGCGGCCCGGAGGAGAACGAGCGTCCCGGCAACGCCCCGAACGACGAGCAGCTCGTGCCCGTCGCCGGCATCCTCGACATCCTCGACAACTACGCGTTCATCCGCACCACCGGCTACCTCGCCGGTCCGGACGACGTCTACGTCTCGATGTCGCAGGTCCGCAAGTACCGCCTGCGCCGCGGCGACGCCATCATCGGCGCCGTCAAGCCCGGCCGCGGCGAAGAGCCCGGGGGCCAGAACAACGGCAAGCAGCGCCGCGAGAAGTACAACCCGCTCGTGCGCCTCGACACCGTCAACGGCATGAACCCCGAGGACGCCAAGAAGCGCGACGAGTTCTACAAGCTCACGCCGCTGTACCCGCAGGAGCGCCTGCGCCTGGAGACCGAGCCGAACGCGCTCACCACCCGGGTCATCGACCTGGTGTCGCCGATCGGCAAGGGCCAGCGGGCCCTCATCGTCTCCCCGCCCAAGGCCGGCAAGACGATGGTGCTCCAGGCGATCGCCAACGCGATCACCACGAACAACCCCGAGTGCCACCTCATGGTGGTCCTCGCCGACGAGCGGCCCGAAGAGGTCACCGACATGCAGCGCTCGGTCAAGGGCGAGGTCATCGCCTCGACCTTCGACCGCCCGCCGTCGGACCACACCACCGTCGCCGAGCTCGCGATCGAGCGCGCCAAGCGCCTGGTCGAACTCGGCCACGACGTGGTCGTGCTGCTCGACTCGATCACCCGCCTGGGCCGCGCGTACAACAACTCGTCGCCCGCGTCGGGCCGGATCCTGTCCGGCGGCATCGACTCGACCGCGCTCTACCCGCCCAAGCGCTTCCTCGGCGCGGCGCGGAACATCGAGCACGGCGGCTCGCTGACCATCATCGGCACCGCGCTGGTCGAGACCGGCTCCATGGGCGACACGGTGATCTTCGAGGAGTTCAAGGGCACCGGCAACGCCGAGCTCAAGCTCGACCGCAAGATCGCCGAGAAGCGCACCTGGCCCGCGATCGACGTGCACCAGTCGAGCACCCGCAAGGACGAGCTCATGATGAGCCCCGAGGAGCAGGCGGTCATGCTCAAGCTCCGCCGGGTCCTGTCCTCGCTGGAGCCGCAGCAGGCCATCGATCTGTTGATCGACCGCCTGAAGAAGACGCAGACGAACGCCGAGTTCCTGATGTCCATCGTCAAGAGCACGCCCGGCGAATAGCTGTGAAGCGTGAGGCCGCTCTGGTTGAGAGCGGCCTCACGTCTTACCATTGGATGCTGGTGCGCAGGTCGCGCACCCTAACCGAGGCCTCTCAAGGCCGGACGCGGTACCGGTTCACGGCAGTGGCGCAAGCGACGCCGACCCGGCGACCGACATGAAAGGGAAGTCATGAAAGAGGGCATTCACCCTGAGTACGTCGTCACCGAGGTGACCTGCTCCTGCGGGAACAGCTTCACCACCCGGTCGACCGTTGCCAGCGGGAAGATCCAGGCTGCGACCTGCAACAAGTGCCACCCGTTCTACACCGGCAAGCAGCGCATCCTCGACACCGGCGGTCGCGTGGCCAAGTTCAAGGCCCGCTACGCCAAGACCCAGGAGAAGGCCGCTCAGGCCGGCAAGTAGCTGTGCTCCGCGGTGCCCGTGTCCTCTGCGACGCGGGCACCGCGTTTTTCGTCCCCGCTCACGAATCCGCTGCTTAAGGAACCGCCATGACTGCCGCTGCCGACAACCGCCTGGCCTCGCTGCTCGCCGAGTTCAAGGACCTCGAGGTCCAGATGGGCGACCCCGCCCTGCACGCCGACCCGGCGCAGGCCCGCAAGGTCGGCCGCCGCTACGCCGAGCTCTCGCCGATCGCCAAGACCGCCGAGGACATCGAGGCGGCCAAGGACGACCTGGAGACCGCCGAGGAGCTCGCCAAGGAGGACGCGGAGTTCGCCGAGGAGGCGGCGCGCCTGAAGACCCGCATCCCCGAACTGGAGGAGAAGCTCGCCGAGCTGCTGGTCCCGCGCGACCCCGACGACTCCAAGGACGTGATCATCGAGATCAAGGCCGGGGCGGGCGGCGAGGAGTCCGGGCTGTTCGCCGGGGACCTCATGCGCATGTACCTGCGCTACTTCGAGCGCCAGGGCTGGTCGGTCGAGACCCTCGAAATGGTGCCCACCGACCTCGGCGGCATCAAGGACTCCTCGATCGCGGTGCGCACCAAGGGCACTCCCGAAGGCGGCAACGGCGTGTGGTCGCGCATGAAGTTCGAGGGCGGGGTGCACCGCGTCCAGCGCGTGCCCGTGACCGAGTCGCAGGGCCGCGTCCACACTTCTGCCGCCGCCGTGACCGTGATGCCCGAGGCCGAAGAGGTCGACTTCGAGCTGAACATGAACGACGTGCGCGTGGACGTCTACCGCTCCTCGGGCCCCGGCGGCCAGTCGGTCAACACCACCGACTCCGCGGTGCGCCTCACCCACGTCCCCACCGGCGTGGTCGTGACCAGCCAGAACGAGAAGAGCCAGCTCCAGAACAAGGAGGCCGCGATCAAGGTCCTCCGCGCCCGGCTCCTTGCAAAGCAGCAGGAAGAGGCCGCCGCCGCCGCGGGCGCGGCCCGCCTCCTCCAGGTCCGCACCGCCGACCGGTCCGAGCGCATCCGCACCTACAACTTCCCGCAGAACCGCCTCACCGACCACCGCGTGGGCTTCACCGCCTACAACCTCGACCAGGTCATGGACGGCGCGCTGGACGAGGCCCTCGACGCCCTCGCCGCGGCCGACCGCGCCGAGCGCATGGCTCGCGGAACCGAATAGATGCACTGGTCCGAGGCGATCACCGAGGCCGCGAAACGGCTCGAAGCGGCAGGCGTCGACTCCCCGCGAGTCGACGCCGAGCTGCTCGCCGCCCACGTCTCCGGACGCACCCGCGCCCAGCTGCTCATCGCCGACGCCCCCGACGCGGCCCGGCTCGCCGAGTTCGACGCGCTCATCGCACGCCGCGCCACCCGCGAGCCTCTCCAGCACCTGACCGGCTCGGCCGCATTCCGCTACGGCGAGCTCGCCGTGGGCCCGGGCGTGTTCGTGCCCCGCTTCGAGACCGAACTCCTCGTCGACTGGGCCCTCACCCGCCTTCCCAAGGGCGGCACCGTGATCGACGCGTGCTCCGGTTCCGGCGCGGTCGCCCGCGCGATCGCGACCGAGCGCCCCGACGCCCGCGTCTGGGCCGTCGAAGCCGACCCCGACGCGTTCGAATGGCTCGAAGTGAACCTGCGAGACACCAAAGCGGTGCCCGTCCTCGCCGACGCCACCGCCGCCCAGACCCTGAACGAACTCGACGGGCAGGTCGACCTCGTCACCGCCAACCCGCCGTATGTGCCCTTCGAGATCGAAGTGGCGCCCGAGGTGAAGTTCGACCCCACCGGCGCGGTCTACGCCGCCGAGGCCGGGCTGGCGGTCATCCAGCCGCTGGCCGTGCGGGCCGCGGCCTGGCTGCGGCCCGGCGGCTGGTACGGCTTCGAGCACGACGACACCCACGGCACGGTCGCCCCCGAGATCCTGCGGGTCAGCGGATTCACCGATGCGGAGGACCACCTGGACCTGGCTGGGCGGCCGAGGTTCGCTACAGGAAGGCTAGGCTTGCTGCCGTGAGGCTGTTCAATTGCAGGAAGATCAAGGACCGCGCCACCGGGCTGAAGTCGGCCGCGCGGGCGGTGACCGGCGGCAGGCTGGTCGTCATCCCCACCGACACCGTCTACGGCATCGGATGCGACGCGTTCAACCACGCCGCCGTGAAGGCGCTGCTCGCCGCCAAGGGCCGCGGGAGGGACATGGCCCCACCGGTGCTCATCGGCACCAAGCGCGCGCTCGACGGGATCGCCTCCGACGTGCCGGACTCGGCCAAGGAGCTCATCGAGGCCTTCTGGCCCGGCCCGCTCACCGTGGTGGTGCCCTACACCCCGACCCTGACCTGGGACCTCGGCGACACCGACGGCACCGTGGCGGTGCGCATGCCGCTGCACCCGCTGGCGCTCGAACTGCTCAAGGAGACCGGCCCGATGGCCGTCTCCTCGGCCAACAAGCACGGCCAGCCCCCGGCCGAGACCGCCGCCGACGCGAAGGCCCAGCTGGGCACCGACGTCTCGGTGTACCTCGAAGCCGGTCCCTCCGAGGACAACCTGCCCTCCACGATCGTCGACTGCGTCGCGCACCCGCCGCAGGTCCTGCGCGAGGGCGCGCTCAGCCTGGAGCAGATCCGCAAGATCGTCCCCGACACGCTCGACCGCGACGGCTACGGCCCCGGCGAGGGTCCCGAAGACGACGAGGCCGAGCCCGAAGCTGAAGCGACCGAAACCGAGGAGACCTCGGCGTGACCGCTCCGTTCACCGTCCTGCACGTCTGCACCGGCAACATCTGCCGGTCGCCGATGTCGGAGCGGATGCTCGACGGACTCACCGGCGACGACGTGCTCAACCACGGCGCGGGCATCTCCTCGTTCCACTCCGGGGAGGGCATGTACCCCGCCTCGATGGACGAGCTTGAGGCCCGCGGCTACGACTTCGCGGGCTTCCGGGCCCGCCAGCTGGAGCGCGAGCACGTCGAGGCCTCGGACCTGGTCCTCGCCGCGACCACCGGGCACCTGGAGTACATCGCCGAGCGCTTCCCCGAAGCGGTCGCCAAGTCCTTCCTGGTGCGCAGCTTCGGGCGCGTCGCCGCCGACGTTGCGTCCGAGTTGCCGGACGGTGACGCGATCCTGCGCGGGAAGGCCCTCGTGGCGCTCGCCGAAGAGCGCCGCGGCGACTACGACGAGATCAACCTCACCGACCCGTGGGGAGCGAACCGCCGCGTCTACTCCCAGATCGCCGACCAACTCGAAGAGTCGGTCCGCGCGATCGCCAAGGCCCTGGAAGGCACGTCGTGAAGGCCGCCCGTGGATTCCTGCGCCCGTGCTTCATCGTCTCGGGGATCGTGGCGGTCCTCGCGGCCGTCATCGGCTGGCTCTGGGCCGGCGGCCCGGGCGCGTGGGCCACTCCGGCAGGAGTAGCCTTGGCCGCCTTGGGTTTCGCCGGATCGGTAGCGGCCGTGGCCTACGCCGAAAAGCTTGACCTGCGTCTCACCCTGCCTATGGCGTTGATCACCTACACGGTCAAACTCGCGGCCGCGCTCACCGCTCTGGCGGTCGTCAAATCGACCGCTCCCAATGCCCTGGTCCCGTTCGCCTGCGGCATCGTGGTCGGCGCGGTCGCCTGGCTCGCGACACAGGTCGTGTGGGCTTACAAGGCGAAGATCCCCTACATCGAACTCGGCGACCGTTCCTGACCGCGCGGTCCGGACCGTGACACGCCGTGTTTCGTTGAGGTTGACAAATCCGCACCGATGACGCTCATCTCAGCGAACCCGCTGGGCAGTTCCTGTGTAGTAGCTGTTAGAGTTCAGCTCGACATGGCCGACATGGAACCCCCCGAACGCAAGCCCCAATCCGATGGTTCGGAGATGGGTTGGCGCGCTCTGGGATATCTCCTTTCCGGAATCATCTTCTGGGGTGGACTCGGATATCTCGTCGACCTGTGGCTCGAATTGCCCAGAGTCGGGCTCCTGGTAGGGATGCTTGTCGGTGCTGGAGCGGGAATGTACCTGCTCATCAAGCAGATGTCGCCGCCGTAATTTGACCGACACTGACTGAGAGGCGTGGCTCGCGTGACCGACTCAGCCATCGTGCTGGCCGAAGGGGACTCCCACTTCCCGCCCGGACTCCACAGCTTCAACTTCGCCGACTGGTTCTCAGGGCTTTCCGGTACTGCGTTCACCAACATGATCACCACGCTCACCGTGGTCACGTTCGCGACCGCGCTGCTGTTGATCATCTTCTTCATGTGGGCTTACAGCAAGCCCCAGATCGTCCCCACCAAGAAGCAGTGGATTGCCGAGTCCGCTTACGGGTTCATCCGGAACACCGTCTCCATCGACCTCATGGGCAAGAAGGACGGCGTGCGCTTCGCCCCGTACCTCGCGACCCTCTTCGTGTTCATCCTCTTCATGAACTTCTGGGCCATCGTGCCCGGCATCCAGATCTCCCCGATGTCGCACATCGCCTTCCCGGCGACACTCGCGATCCTGTCGTGGATCATCTACGTCTGGGTCGGCATCAAGCAGCACGGCTTCGCCAAGTGGTTCAAGATGACCGTCGTGCCTCCGGGCGCCCCGGCCTTCGTCATGCCGCTGCTGGTCCCGATCGAGATCCTCCAGAACATCTTCCTGCGCCCGGTCACCCTGGCGCTGCGGCTCTTCGCGAACATGTTCGCGGGCCACCTCATCTTGCTGGTGTTCATCCTCGGCGGCTTCGAGATGCTGAACTCCGGCAACCTCTTCATCCAGGGACTGTCGGTCTTCTCGTTCGCCATGGGCATCGCGATGACGCTCTTCGAGCTCATCGTCATCCTGCTCCAGGCCTACGTCTTCACCCTGCTCACCGGGATGTACATCCAGGGGTCTCTCGCTGAGGAGCACTAGCGCTCCCCGGAACTTCCCACCCCCACCCAGATTTCGCAATTGAAGAACCTCGTGCGCGTGACGGACACGCCACGCTGAAACCTAGGAGAAAACACCATGGAAGGCTCTGTCAGCGTCATCGGTTACGGTCTCGCCGCGATCGGCCCCGGTATCGGTGTCGCCCTGATCTTCGCCGCGTGGATCACCGCCACCGCGCGTCAGCCCGAGTCGGCCGGTATCACCCGCCCGATGCTGTTCATGGGCTTCGCTCTCGTCGAGGTGCTGGCCCTGTTCGGCCTGGTCCTCGCGTTCATCAACTAGCACCCACCCACGGAGCGAACATGATTCTCGCCGCCGAAGAAGGAGGGGCAGAGATCCTCTTCCCGATCTGGCAGGAAATGCTGATCGGCGCCATCGCCTTCGGGCTGCTGTGCTTCGTGCTCATGAAGTTCGTCTTCCCCCGCATGGAGAAGACGTTCGAAGCACGAGTGGACGCGATCGAAGGCGGCATCGAGCGGGCTGAACGGGCTCAAGAAGAGGCCAATCAGACGCTCGAGGAGTACCGTCGCAAGCTCGCCACCGCGCAGGAAGAGGCCGCGTCCATCCGTGATGAGGCCCGCGCCGACGCGGTGGCGGCCAAGGAGGAGATCCTCGTCTCCGCCCGCGAAGAGGCCAACCGCGTGATCGCGGCCGGCCACGCCCAGGTCGAGGCCTCGCGCCAGCAGCTCGTTCGCGAGCTGCGCAACGAGGTCGGCAACCTGGCGGTGGACCTGGCCGGGAAGATCATCGGCCAGCGCCTCGCCGGAGACGCGGACACCACTGCGACCGTGGACCAGTTCCTCGCGCAGATCTCCGACGACACCGCCGAGACGAGCGGAGCGCGCTGATGTCGACGACTGGACGCGAAAGCATCGAGGCCGGCCGGGCCGTGCTGGAGGCTGCCGCCTCCGCAAGCTCGGCCGAGCAGCTCACCGAGTGCGGCGACCAGCTGCTGGGAGTGACGCGGTTCCTCGTCGACCAGCCTCGGCTGCGTCGCGCCCTGTCCGACCCCGCCCGTACGGCGGACGACCGGGAGGGCCTGCTCCGCGGGCTCATCGCCGGTCAAGTCGGCGCCCTCGCGATCGACGTGGTGGCCGCGCTCGTGCGCGGCCGCTGGGGAAGTCCGGCCGAACTGGTCGACGGCACCGAGCAGCTCGCCGTGAGCGCGCTGCTCCTCGCCGCCGCGAAGGACGGCACGCTCGCCAACGTCGAAGACCAGCTGTTCCGCTTCGGGCGGCTGGTCGACGGCGACGCCGACCTGGCCTCGGTCCTCGGTGCCTCCGGCACCGACCCCAAGGGCCGGGCCGAGCTGGTCGAGCGTCTGCTCGACGGCAAGGCCGAGCCGGTGACAGCGAAGCTGGCGGCCGCCGCGTGCTTCGGCATCGGCGGGCGCAGCTTCCACGCGTCGCTGGCCCACCTGGTCGAGTCCGCCGCGGCGGCGCGCGACGAGGCCGTGGCCTACGTGACCGTGGCGGCTCCGCTCGACGAGGCCGGCGAACGCCAGCTCGCGGCCAAGCTCACCTTGGTCTACGGCCGCCCGGTGGCGCTCAAGGTCACCGTCGACCCCGCGATCGTCGGGGGCATCCGGGTGCAAGTCGGCTCGGAACTGTGGGACGGCTCCGTCTCGCGCCGCCTCGACGAAGCCCGCCAAGCCTTGGCCGGACGCTGATCCAGCCGGTAACAACAGAAAGGTAAACGTTCAGATGGCTGAATTGACCATCTCCTCTGACGAGATCCGTAGCGCGCTCGACGCCTACGTCTCGTCGTACCGGCCGGAGATCACCCGCGAAGAGGTCGGTACCGTCACCTCCGCCGGCGACGGCATCGCCGTCGTGGAGGGCCTGCCGTCCGTCATGGCCAACGAGCTCCTGGAGTTCGAGGGCGGCGTGATGGGCCTGGCGCTCAACCTCGACGTGCGCGAGATCGGCGCCGTGCTCCTCGGCGACCCGACCAAGGTCGGCGAGGGCCAGCAGGTCAAGCGCACCGGCAAGGTCCTGTCCGTGCCGGTCGGCGACAAGTTCCTGGGCCGCGTCGTGGACGCCCTGGGCAACCCCATCGACGACCTCGGCGAGATCGAGGCCGAGGGTGAGCGCGAGCTCGAAGCCCAGGCCCCGAACGTCGTGAGCCGCCAGTCGGTGTCCGAGCCGGTCGAGACCGGCATCAAGGCCATCGACGCGATGACCCCCATCGGCCGCGGCCAGCGCCAGCTGATCATCGGCGACCGCAAGACCGGCAAGACGCAGGTCGCGATCGACACGATCATCAACCAGCGCGCGAACTGGGAGTCCGGCGACCCGAACAAGCAGCTTCGCTGCATCTACGTCGCGGTCGGCCAGAAGGGCTCGACCGTCGCGGGCATCAAGGGCATGCTCGAAGAGCACGGCGCGATGGAGTACACGACCATCGTGGCCGCCAACGCCGACGAGCCCGCGGGTCTGAAGTACCTGGCCCCTTACACCGGTTCGGCCATCGGCCAGCACTGGATGTACGGCGGCAAGCACGTCCTCATCGTGTTCGACGACCTGTCGAAGCAGGCCGAGGCCTACCGCACCGTGTCGCTGCTGCTGCGTCGCCCGCCGGGCCGCGAGGCCTTCCCCGGTGACGTCTTCTACCTGCACTCGCGTCTGCTCGAGCGCTGCGCGAAGCTGTCGGACGAGCTGGGCGCGGGTTCGATGACGGGTCTGCCGATCATCGAGACCAAGGCCGGCGACATCTCGCAGTTCATCCCGACCAACGTCATCTCGATCACCGACGGCCAGGTCTTCCTCGAAGAGGGCCTGTTCAACTCGGGTGTGCGCCCGGCGATCAACGTCGGTACCTCCGTCTCCCGTGTCGGTGGCGCCGCGCAGACCAAGGGTATGAAGGGCGTGGCCGGTTCGCTTCGCCTCGACCTGGCCCAGTACCGCGACCTGGAGGCCTTCGCCGCCTTCGCGTCCGACCTGGACGCCGCTTCGCGCGCCCAGCTCGACCGTGGTCTGCGGATGGTCGAACTGCTCAAGCAGGGGGTGGCCGAGCCGTACCCGATGGGCGAGGAGACCATCTCGATCTGGGCGGGCACCTCGGGCGAGCTCGACGACATCCCCGTCGGCGAGATCCGCCGCTTCGAGAACGAGTTCCTCACCTACATGCGCGCCAACCACAAGGACGTCGTGGCCCAGCTCACCGAGGGCAACACGAAGGTGGCCGGCGACATCGAGGACACCCTCAAGCGCGCGATCGCCAAGTTCAAGCAGATGTTCAAGGCCAGCGCCGACGACCTGCACGTGACCGACACCGCTGAAGACGCCCTCGAAGGCGACGTGGACGTCGAGACCGTCAAGCGCGTCAAGAAGGGTTAGCCATGTCAGCGCAGCTTCGTAGTTTGCGTAAGCGGCTGAAGTCGACCCAGTCCATCAAGAAGATCACCAAGGCGCAGGAGCTGGTCGCCACCAGCCGCATCGCCAAGGCGCAGGAACGGGTCGCGGCTTCGCTGCCGTACGCCCGCGCCATGACCTCGGTGATGACCTCGCTCGCGTCCAACGCGTCGATCAACCACCCGCTGCTCCAGCCGCGTCCCGCGGTCCGGCGCGCGGGGGTGCTGGTGATCACGGCGGACAAGGGGATGTGCGGCGGCTACAACGCCAACGTCATCCGCACCGCCGAGCAGCTGGTCTCGCGTCTCGCCGAAGAGGGCAAGGTCCCGGTGCTGTACGTCGTCGGCCGCAAGGGCGTCGACTACTACCGGTTCCGCTCCAGGCAGATCGAGCAGTCCTGGACCGGGTTCTCCCAGCAGCCGAAGGTCTCGGACGCGCAGAAGATCACCCGGACGCTGCTCACGGCGTTCATGTCCGGGGCCGACGACGAGGGTGACGACGCGGGAGCGGACGGTATCCTCGGAATCGATGAACTGCACATCGTCCACACCCGGTTCGTCTCTCTGCTGACGCAGAACCCTGAGCCGAGGCAGTTGGCCCCGCTCGAAGTCGAGGAAGTGGAGGAGCACGAGCTCGAAGAGCACGTGCTGCTCCCCGACTACGAGTTCGAGCCGAACCCGGAGGCGCTGCTCGACGCGCTGCTGCCGAAGTATCTGACGACCCGCATCTACGCGTCGTTGATCGACGCGGCGGCGAGTGAGCTGGCGGCCAAGCGCCGGGCCATGAAGGCGGCAACGGACAACGCCGAAGAATTGATCAAGACCCTGCGGCGGAGCGCGAACGCGGCGCGGCAGGCGGCGATCACGCAGGAGATCAGCGAAATCGTGGGTGGGGCCAGTGCCCTTTCCGCCGCAGGAAGAGAGTAACGATGACTGACACTCAAGGAGTGGGGCGCGTCGTACGGGTCATCGGACCGGTCGTCGACGTCGAGTTCCCGCGAAACGCCATCCCGGCGATCTTCAACGCACTCCACGTTGACGTGACCTACGGCGGCGACGTGAAGACGCTGACCCTGGAAGTGGCCCAGCACCTGGGCGACAACCAGATCCGCGGCATCTGCATGGCGCCGACGGACGGCCTCGTCCGCGGTGCCGAGGTGCGCGACACCGGCGGCCAGATCAAGGTCCCCGTCGGCGACGGCATCAAGGGCAAGGTCTTCAACGTCCTCGGCGAATGCCTCAACCTCCCCGAGGGCGAAGAGCTTCAGGCCGACGACCACTGGGAGATCCACCGCCACGCCCCGGCGTTCGCGCAGCTGGAGCCGAAGACCGAGATGCTGGAGACCGGCATCAAGGCGATCGACCTCCTCGCGCCGTACGTCAAGGGCGGCAAGATCGGCCTGTTCGGCGGCGCCGGCGTGGGCAAGACGGTGCTCATCCAGGAGATGATCATCCGTGTGGCCCAGAACTTCGGCGGGTCCTCCGTGTTCGCCGGTGTCGGCGAGCGCACCCGTGAGGGCAACGACCTCATCGCCGAGATGGACGAGGCGGGCGTGCTGCCCAAGACCTCGCTCGTCTACGGCCAGATGGACGAGCCGCCGGGGGTGCGTCTTCGCGTGGCCCTGTCGGCCCTGACGATGGCCGAGTACTTCCGCGACGTCAAGAACCAGGAGGTGCTGCTCTTCATCGACAACATCTTCCGGTTCACGCAGGCCGGTTCGGAGACCTCCGCGCTGCTGGGCCGCATGCCCTCGGCCGTGGGTTACCAGCCGACCCTCGCCGACGAGATGGGTGAGCTCCAGGAGCGCATCACCTCGCTGCGCGGTAAGGCCATCACCTCGATGCAGGCCGTGTACGTCCCCGCGGACGACTACACCGACCCGGCGCCGTTCACCGCGTTCACGCACCTGGACGCGACGACGAACCTGGAGCGGAAGATCTCCGACAAGGGCATCTACCCCGCGATCGACCCGCTGGCCTCGAACTCCCGAATCCTGGAGCCCGAGGTCGTCGGCGCCGAGCACTACGCGGTCGCCTCGCAGGTGAAGCAGATCCTCCAGAAGTACAACGAACTTCAGGACATCATCGCGATCCTCGGCATGGACGAGCTCTCCGAAGAGGACCGCCTCGTCGTGGGCCGCGCGCGCCGCATCGAGCGCTTCCTGTCGCAGAACACGTTCGCGGCGAAGCAGTTCACCGGTGTCGAGGGCTCGTTCGTCCCCGTCAAGGAGACCGTCGAGGCCTTCAAGAAGATCGCCGAAGGGGAGTACGACCACTTCCCCGAGCAGGCGTTCTTCATGTGCGGCGGCCTGGACGACCTGCACAAGAACGAAGAGGAGCTCCGCAAGAAGGGCTAACCTTCGAGCAGAGCAAGACGACGGCCCCGGAACCGAAAGGTTCCGGGGCCGTCGCGTTCCCCAGGTGCGCGGTCTCGGTCAGTCGTCGTCGTCGGACAGGAGCTTCGCGGCGGGTGCGCCGTTCGTGCAGGCGACCTCGTAGAAGAAGCCGTCGTCGTAGTCGTCATCGTCATCGTCGTCGTCACCGCTGTCGGTGAACGCGATGGTCGCCACTGCGGCGGGGCCGGGGGCGACGGGGCCGGTGCTCCAGCCCTGGGCGGGGACCCACCAGTCGAGGCGGACCTGGTCGCCTTCGCAGACGGCTTGGAAGGTGCCGCCGTCGCCGCCGAGGACGTGCCCGTCCGCCGCCGAGGGTGTGGCCTCCAACTGGCCGGTCGGCGTCTGGGACGCGGGGGATTCGGACTCCGAGGCCGACCCGGCTGGAGTGGTGCCTCGGGCGTCCTCCAAGGAAGCCAGCACGTCCTCTTGCGACATCGGCTGTTCGGGTCCCGCGAGGCTGCCGCCCTGCGCCAGGGCCACCGCGCCGATCCCCGCCGCCACCGCGACCGCCGCTGCCGCGGCCCAACCGCTCACTACCCATTTCCTCTGCATGACTCCAGCGTGCCCGAGCCGGGGTTAAGACCGCGATAAGGCCGCTCTAAGCCTGCGCGGACCACGCCCCAGGGGTGGATTCGCGGTGCCTCGGCCGCATAGCATTCCGGCCATGGCCCAACTGCTCTTGATCGAGGACGACGAGCGCGTCCGCACCGCGCTGCTGCGGTCCCTGCGCGACCTGAACCACCAGGTCGCCTCCGCGCCCGACGCGATGAGCGGGCTGCGCGCCGCGATCGACCACCGGCCCGACCTCGTCGTCCTCGACCTCGGCCTGCCCGACCTCGACGGGAGCCAGATGCTGCGCATGCTCCGCGGCGTCTCGGACGTGCCGGTGATCGTGGCGACCGCCCGCGACGACGAGGACGAGATCGTCCGCGTCCTCGGCTCGGGAGCCGACGACTACGTGGTCAAGCCCTTCACCGCCAAGCAACTCGACGCCCGCATCCAGGCGGTCCTGCGACGCGTCGGCGGCGGCGCGGCCCCGCAGGACGCCACGGTTGCTTTGGGGCCCTTGCGCATCGACCCGCGAGGCCGATCCGCACGGCTCGACGGCGTCGCGCTCGAACTGAGCCCCAAGGAATTCGACCTGCTGCACTACCTCGCCGCCCGGGCCGGCGAGGTGGTCGCGAAGCGCCAGCTGCTCACCGACGTGTGGAACCTCCCGTTCGGCGGCGCCGACAAGACCGTCGACGTGCACCTGGCCTGGCTGCGGCGCAAGCTCGGGGAGACCGCACAGGCGCCGAGGTTCCTGCACACCGTGCGCGGCGTGGGCGTCAAGCTCGTCGACCCGACCGAAGGGAGCGCGACGTGAAGGCCCGCCTGACCCTCCTGGTAGCCGCCACGGCCACCATGATCCTCCTGGCATTCGCGATCCCCATGGGCATCCTGCTGCGCAACAGCGCCGCCCAGCACGCCATCGACACCGCCGAGCAGGAGGGCCAACTGCTGACACCGGTCATCATCGGCGGCGACGTCGCCCAAGTCGAGGCCACACTCCAGAACCTCAACATGGAGTCGCAGCACCCGGTCACCGTGTTCTGGCCCGACGGGACGGTCTCGGGCGCCGAGGCGCCCCGCTCGGCCGCGGTCGACCTGGCCGCCACGGGGCAGTCCCTGACCGCCGCGACCGACGGCGGGCGGGAGATCCTGTTCGGCGTCGGACTCGCCGAGGGCACCGCGGTCATCCGCGTCCTGGTCACCGACGAGCAGCTCACCGACGGCGTAGCCGAGTCCTGGCTGCTGCTCGGCACGATCGCATTGGCGCTCTTGGGCGTCGGACTGCTGCTCGCGGCCCGGCTGGCCCGGGTGCTGCTCGTGCCGCTGAGCGACCTCTCGGCCGTGTCGCACCGGCTCGCCGGAGGCGACCTGGAGGCCCGCGCGGAGGCCAGCGGTCCGGAAGAGCTGAGCGAGGTCGGCCGCGCCCTCAACACGCTCGCCGACCGCATCAAGGACCTCCTCGAAGCCGAACGCGAACGCGTCGCCGACCTCTCCCACCGGCTCCGCACCCCGCTGACGGTGCTGCGCCTGGAGTCCGAAGCCCTGCGCGACCCCGCCGAGCGGGCCACGATCGAGCAGGCCGTCGGCGAGGTCGAGCGCTCGGTGAACCTGGCGATCGAGGACGCCCGCAAGCCCGCCGAGGCCGGGACCTGCGACGCGGCCGCGGTGGTCGCCGAGCGGGTCGGGTTCTGGTCGGCGCTGGCCGAGGACACCGCCCGCGAGTGCCGGGTCCGGCTGGCGCCCGGGCCGCTGCCGGTCCAACTGTCGGCCGCTGACCTCGCCGCCGCCATGGACTCCCTGCTCGCCAACGTCTTCGCGCACACCCCGGACGGCACCGCGTTCGAGGTCCGGTTGACGCCGCGCTATGAAGGCGGTGCGACGGTCGACGTGATCGACGAGGGCCCGGGCCTGCCGAGCCTCGGCGTGTTCCAAAGAGGCGCCAGCGAAGGCGGTTCGACGGGGCTGGGCCTCGACATCGCCCGCCGCGCCGCCGCGGCCTCGGGCGGCCAGCTCGTGTTCGGCCAGGGTCCTGATGGTGCGGGCGCGCTCATCAGGCTCGAACTCGGCTGATCCCGAAGCATTCGCGCATGGCTCGCGACCACGGGTTCGCGCGCGTCCCGGGGGTGAGGGCCGCGACGGCGATGCAGTACTTCGAGACCGACGCGGGCCGCGCGCCCAGTTCCCACAGGAGGCGGTCGGCCGGGCCGCCCGGCTTGGCGGCCTTGACCTCGACGAGGCACAGTGGCCGCGCCGCGACCGTCCCCCAGCCGGTGACGCACCGCAGGTCCTCGTCGCAGGTGATCCGGGAGCCCTCGCGCGGGTTCACCAGGGTGTGCCGCCGGTAGTCGGTGCGCAGCCGCGCCTCCAGCCCCGGCGGCACTGCCGTCCCGTACGCGTTCCACAGAGCCTGGGCCAGGTACGCGGCGGCCTCGGGGGTGATCCTGGCCGCGTCGGCGGCCCGGTACGGGAGCCGTTCCTTCACCGTGTTCTGCCGCGCGCCTTTGAGTTTCACCTCGAACGCGCACTCCCCGGAGTCGGCGTAGGTGCGGGTGCGCACTTTGAAGCGCCGCCGCCGTCCTTGCAGGTGCTGCCGGTACGTCAGCAGGTCCGGGGTGTCGAAGTACACCGACTCGTACGCGAAGCGCCGCCTGCCGCCGATGTCGAGGCACGACCACGCGCCGGTGGCCGCGAGCACCTCGCGGAACCGCGCGTACGCGTCGGGGCGCAGCAGGTACTTCGTGTCCACTCGGGTCTGGAGGTCGGCGGCGGCCAGGACCTCGGCGAGCCCGAGCCCCGCGAACGCGTCGAGGCCGCTCATCGGGTCCTCGCCAGCGGCAGTGTGCGGGTGCTCGCGCCGGTCGCGGCGTGCGGCTGGAACCGCACGTCCACGGTCATGGTCTCGCGCACGTAGTCGGCGTCGATCACCTCGAACTTGCGCACCGCGCCATCGAGTCGCCGTTCCAGGTCCTCGCGCAGCCGTGCCTCGTCGCGGTGGACGGTGTCGAGGATGAGGACGCGGTGGCGCGAGCGGTTCGCCAGGCGCGGGTGGTCGGCGATGAACATGGTGAGCACCAGGAGCGCGCTCAGTCCGATCATGACCACCGGGCGGGACGAGCCGATCCCGTTGATCAGGCCCAGCGCGAGCGCCGTGAAGTAGTACCCCACGTCGCGCTGCGAGATCTGGTCGGAGCGCAGCCGCAGGATCGACAGGACCCCGAAGAGCCCGAAGGCGAGCCCGAGGCTCACCTGCTGGGCGAGCATGAGCGCCGAGACGGCGAACACCCCCACGTTCAGGGCCACGTAGGCCAGCGCCAGGTCGGTGCGGTGGTGTCGACGGTAGTAGATCGGGTAGGCGAGCACGGTGATCGCGAACAGGTCCAGGGGCAATGCGAGTGCGAGCGCGAGACTCAACGGGTCCTCCTCGGTTGCGGCGGTTGCATGTGGAGAACCGTATGGGCGTCGAGGTTAAGACTCCGCTAAGCGGTGAATAAAGGGCGGACAGCAGGTGAATCGCAGGCGTGACCCGTTGCGGGCCTGGCGGGTCAGATGCCGCGGCCTCTTCTGTGGAGGGCCGCCATCACCGCTGGGACGCCGACGATGCCCGCCGCCGCCGCTGCCGCGACCGCCGCCCTGGGTTCGCTCGGGTTGGCCTTGGTGGCTCGCACGGCCCAGCGCAGTGCCTCTTTGCGGTCGCCGATGGCCGCGTGCCAGCACGCGATCTGGCCGTAGACGCGCGCGGCGCCCTCGGGGCTGCCGTGGATCTCGGGGTGGCGGTCGAGGATCCACCGCAGCGAGGAGATCTTGGTGTCCCAACGGGTCTCGAAGTGCGAGCCGGCCCAGTTGACGAGCGCGTAGGGCACATCGACGTGCGCGATGGGCCGCCGCCTGGAGGCGCGCAGCAGCATGTCCCAGTCCTCGTTCTGGCTGCCCGGCGCGTCTTCGGCCACGAGGCCGAGCCCGCCCAGGAGCGCCGAACGGCGGAAGATGAACGTGGACGAGTGCAGCATCATCATCCGCGACCTGAGCAGGTCGGCGTGCCGCACCATGGTCTTCTGCGCCAGGCGCGAGTTGCGCCGCCCCCGGTAGTCGACCTCGATCGCGGTGGTGCACAGCTCGGCCTCGGTGCCCAGGGCCGCGACCTGCGCGGCGAGCTTCCCGGGGAGCCATTCGTCGTCGTCGTCGAGGAACGCCACCAGATCCGTGTCCAGCGCGGTGATCCCGGTGTTGCGGGCCCCCGCGAGCCCGGGGGTGCGGTCGTTCTTGACCACCCGCACCGGCCGGTTCCCCTCGGCCGCGATGCTCTCGTCGGGTTTGGCGCGGTCGTAGACCACGACCACCTCGATCGAGCCGGGGTAGAACTGGGTCAGCACCGACCGCAGCGCGGCCCGCATCTGCTGCGGACGGTCGTGCGTGGGGATCACGACCCCCACCGAAGGCCAGTCAGTCATGCGCGGCAACCTCCTCGCGAGCGGGTTCCTCCTCGGCCGGGGCGTCCTCGTCGAGGTACCCGTACCGGCCCAGGAGCGGGCGGGTGAGTGTGGAGACCATGCGGCGGGTGCCGTCGGGCAGGTCCTCGGTCCAGGCCTCGTCGGGCCGGATCGGGATGCGCCCCACGGTGAACCGCATCGGGTTCCCCGCGGCCGAGTGGCTCGGCCCCAGGTCGGCCCAGCCGTCCCCGATGAAGTTGAAGTCGGCGTCGACCAGGTCGAGCCCGCAGAACCGGGCCAGCGAGGCCATGACCTTCCGCGGCCGTTGGATGATCCGCTCGTACCGAACCCGCCGCACCGGCACCCCGCGCCGCGCCAGCAGGCTGAACGCCGCGTTCTGCGCGTTCCACAGCAGCGCGGCCTTCGCGGGGGAATAGCGGGTCATCTCGTCGCCCGTAGGGGACTCGGGGCGCCGCACCTGCTTGGTCCACGAGTACGCGACCCCGCGCGAGTCGCGCACCACGTGCAGCACCCGCAGGTCGATCCGCGGCGACCACCGCAGGCAGTACGCGAGCGACGCGTGCTTCGAGGAGTCGACCACCACCTGCGCCCGGGTGTCCTTGGCCGCGGCGGTGTAGATCTTCTCGAAGTACTCGGCGTACTCGGTCACCAGCTGGTGCTGCGCCGGAGCGAGCCGCTTGGACGCGAGCGCCGGGATGTGCCTGGTGCGATCCACCGTGGACTTCAAGGCGTTGAGCCTGGCCACGTCCACCTCATCCCAGGACCCGAACGCGCGGGCGCCGATGCGTTGCCAGAACTCGCAGTGGGAGAAGGTGGCGCCGCACGCGCACATCTCGTTCCCCACCAGGTCCCGCTCCCACAGATGGGTGATCTCGCCGAGCGGGACCACGCCCGGGAGCTGGCCCAGCAGCCGCTCCAGGAGGGTGGTGCCGCTGCGCCCGAGCCCACCGATGAACACCACTTTGACGCGGTCCTCGGACTGCTCGGCCGTATCGGCGATCTTCCCGCTCACTGCAACCTCGCTCATCCTCGGTGTCCCCTGATGCCCGTATAACGACCCGGGAGGGGGTGGGGGACACGCCCTGCGCTGAAAATTCCCGGAAAAACGCGCCCGGGCCCTTAGCCTCTGATCCCATGGAGCGCTTTGGCCCCGCGCGCGCGGACCGTCCCGGCGGCGCCTCGCGCCCCCGCATCCGCTTGGGCGGCATCGGCATCGACCCCGTCACCGAGTCCGAAGCGGTCGGTCGCGTCCTCGAAGCGTTCGAATCGGGAGACGGCGGCCACATCGTCACCCCGAACGTGGACATCCTCGCCACCGCGCGCCGCCGCCCCGAGCTGCGGGCCGTGATCGAACGGGCCGAGCTCGTGGTAGCCGACGGCGCCCCCCTGGTGTGGGCCGCGGGCCTCGCCAAGACCCCGCTGCCCGAACGCGTCGCCGGGTCCGACCTGGTGTGGAGCCTCGCCGAGGCCGCCGCCGAGCGGGGCCTTCGCCTCGCGCTCCTCGGCGGTACCCCCGACAGCGCCGCCCGGCCCACCGAAAGGGCCGTCGAGGTCCTCGAAGAGCGCCACCCCGGACTCAAGGTCGTGGGCGCCTGGTGCCCCCCGATGGGCTTCTCCGAGGACGAGGCGCACTGGAACGCGCTGGTCGAACGCGTCCAGGCCGCCGCCCCCGACCTCGTCTACGTGGGCCTGGGCTTCCCCAAGCAGGAGTTCGTGATCGAGCGCCTGCGACGCGAGGCCCCCAAGGCCTGGTTCCTCGGGTGCGGCGCGAGCATCGACTTCATCGCCGGGTACCGCCGCCGCGCTCCGAAGTGGATGCAGCGCAGCGGCACCGAGTGGCTGTTCCGGATGTGCTCCGAACCGCGCCGCCTAGTCCGCCGCTACCTGCGCGACGACGTCCCCGAGGCCCTGCGGCTCCTGGCCGCGGCCCTGCGCGAACGCCGCCGCTGACGGCGGTTCGGGACACACCTGAACCGCCCCGTTCCCGCGCGAAGGACGGCGGCTGCATTGCGCCGCTACCTGCGCGAACGCCGCCGCTGACACTCAACGCCTGCGCGCGATGTACACCACGTCGGTGGCCCACCGCGACAGCGGCGAGGCCAACACCGCGTCGGCGGCCTTCGACCCCAGGCCCCACGGGGCGCGGTAGCACCCTTGCGTGAACAGCGTGAAGCCCTGCATCCCGACGAGGTCGAACCCGTGCCGGTCGAACAGCTCCCGCATCTCGGTGTGGGACAGCTCCTGGAACCACGTGCTCGCGTCCAGGCGCCCGAAGGTCTTGCGCAGGTGCCGCAGCGAGGTCGCGTTGCCGTGGTTCTCCACCAGCAGCAGCCCCGCGTCGGCGTCGGGCAGCGCCATCGCCGCGAAGTCCATCAGCTGGTCCCGCAGGTGCAGGTCGACGTTGAGCACGAACCGGAACGCCGTCACCAGCGCCTGCCGACCCGTCTCCGTCTCGGGCACCGCGAACCCGGGCCGCACCAGGTGCGCATGCCCGGGAGTCCCGAGCTCGCGTCCCTTCTGGAGCATCGCCTCGGACGTGTCGTAGCCGTGCGAGACCGACACGAGCCCGGCCAGCATCCGCGAGACCCTGCCGGTGCCGCACGCGAAGTCGTGGTGCGCCGGCGGCGACGCGAACGCGTTGGGCACGAAGCCGCGCAGCCAACTGGCCTGGCGGCCGGAGACGATGGAGGAGAACGTGCCGGGCGCATACGTGCGCTCGGCGTACTTCTCCACCGCAGTCGGGTCCTGGAACACCTCGGTGTAGTTGCTCGCCACGAGTTCCCCTCAAAGTTCGGAGTGTCAGATCCTGGTCCGGTAGCGCAGCAGCACCACCGCCCACGCGAGGCCCGCGGCTGCCAGCGCGGCCAGCGTCCACTGCGGGCCGAACGGCGACGCCGCGAGCGGCAGGACCCCGAATCCGAGCCCGGCCGCCAGCAGCGCCCGCCTCGTCAACGCCCCGAACGGGTGCAGGCCGAACGCACGCCACAACTGCGCGAGTGGAACCAAATTATTGACCAGGACGGCCGCCGACCACGCGATCGCCGCGCCGACGACACCCATAGTGGGGATCAACGCCAGGTTCAACCCCACGTTGACGACGAGTGAAATCGAGACGTCGATCAGCTGCCACGAGGTCTTCCCGGCCATCGACAGCATCGAGTCGACCACGCCGCACGCCGAGCTGATCATCATGGCCGGCACCAGGATCCACACCACCAGCCGCGCCTCCTCGGAGGCGTACCCGCCGCCGAACAGCTGGAGATACCAGTCGGCGAGCAGGCCCACCGCGAGGTACACCGGCCAGGTGACGGCCACGATCCACGACGTCGACTCCTGGTAGAG
Organism: Glycomyces sp. NPDC046736; assembly: GCF_040645615.1. Classification (NCBI taxonomy): domain Bacteria; kingdom Bacillati; phylum Actinomycetota; class Actinomycetes; order Glycomycetales; family Glycomycetaceae; genus Glycomyces; species Glycomyces sp. NPDC046736. The sequence continues at coordinate 73,476 of NZ_JBEYYO010000007.1, forward strand.
CTCGCGGGCCGCGCCCGGGTTCCCCGCCGCCATCGCCGCGGCCGCCCTCGGCTGCACCGCCTGCCCGACCGCGCCCGAGGCCATCTGGCCCACGATCACGAACCGGGTCGCGACCGTGTACACCGCGGCCGGGCCGAGCCCGGCGAGCGCGGCGACCATGATGATGTCCAACCGCTGCAATCCGAGCTGGGCGACCCCCGCGGCCGCCCTCGGTGCGGTGAACCCCCAGAACGCGCGGGCCGAGACCCGGTCGGGGAACGCGGCCGGACCCGAGGCCCGGTGCCGCCTGAGCAGATACCACCCGGCGGCGGCCGCCGCGGGCAGGTACGGCAGCGCCCACGCGAACGTGATCGTCATCGCCGACGCCGTGCCCGCCAGGGCGATCGCGCCGAGCCCTATCAACTGCGCCACAGTGCGGCCGATCTTGTCGATCATCACCGAAGGACCCATGATCCGGTAGCCGCGCGTGGCCGCCAGGAGCGCTTCCATCGCGACCGACGCGGGCAGGAACACCGCGATGAGCCGCACCAGGTCCGGCTGCCCGAACATCGGCGCGGCCAACAGCAGCGCCAGCGCCGCCCCCATCGAGGCGATCGCCGCGGGCCACAGGCCCAGCCGGAGCACCGACCCGATCGCGCCGTCGCGCCCGTTCTTGTGCAGCCGCGCCACCCAGTACACGAGCCCGGTGGGCGTCCCCAGCCGCGAGATCGCCCCCGCCAGCAGGAACACCGACATCGCCGCGAAGAACGCCCCGGCCTCGGCCGGGGACAGCGCCACGGCCGCGAGCCACGTGACGGCCAGCCCGCCGAGCCCCGAGAACGCCGCGCCCAGCAGGTTCGCGAGCCCGCCGCGCGCGGTCCCGCGCAGCTCCTCGCGCTCCTCTTCGGCCGCTACCGCGGTCAGCGCCGCCAACTCGGCACGCCCCCAAGCCAGTCCGCGAGCCGCTCGTCATACGGCTCGAAGTGATCGGTCAAGCGCCCCCGCAATTCGTCCGACATCGGCGAGGGCCGCCCCCGCGCGTTGTGCCGCGCGAACGCGAACTCGGTCATCCACGGCAGCCCCAGGAACCGCAGGACCCGCTCGAACGCGTCCTCGGGCCGGGTGAAGAACTCGCCGGAGTCGAGCACGAGCACCCGGTCCCGACCCACCAGCTCCGCAAGCGGCTCAAGGTAATCGGTGTACTGCCCCCGCGCGGTGTAGGCGTGGTGCTGATGGTCGAAGCTGTACAGGTTCGCGTCCTTGCGCAGCCGCTCCTCGACCCCGTCCAGACGCGCCTGTTCCGCTGCCACGGCCTCGGCGAAGTCGGCCACCGGCTCGAACCCGCGCGCCACCTCGTGCGCGTGGTGCGACCACGCCCGCTCCACCGGGTCCCGCACCAGCACGATCACCTTCACCCCGGGCAGGTCCCGCGCGAACCGCTCGGCCGCCAGCGGGTGGTACAGGTAGTACGGACTCGACTCGAACGCGATCGGGGCCAGCCCGGTGCCCTCGGCGATCCGCGAGGCCCGCGCCTCCATCGGGAAGTGCCCCCGGTACCACGCCTGGCCCCGGTCGTAGTTGGTGTCGAAGTAGTGGACGCCCTTGTGGAACACCGGCTTCAGGATCGCCGGGTGCTGCGACAGGGCCCGGTACAGCGACGTGGTGCCGCAGCGCTGCCCGCCGCAGATCAACAGGCCCGGCAGCATCCGCGAGGACGCCGTCAACCGCCCGAACGTGCGCGACGAGTGCCCCACGACCGATTTCAACCGGCCCGGGATGCGCTCGCGCAGGCTCCGCTGGCTCACTTGTTCCTCCTCAGGTTCAGCACTGGCCGCCGGCGTTCTCGGTCGGGGCGGAGCGCTGGCGGGCGATGTGCCGCAGCAGGGTCGGCAGCAGCCAGCGCCCGAGCGCCCCGAGCGCCGCTCCGGCGCGTTCGGCCTGGTCGCCCATGTAGCGCGCGGCGAGGTCCACGAGGTACAGCAGCGCGGTCGGCTCGGCCTCCGAGGGCGCGACTCCCATGGGCGCCAACGTGGCCGGGGCTCCGGCGACGAGCCCGAGCACGGCCGTGGTCGGATCGGTCCCCCTGGTCACGATGTCGTCCTGGAGCCGGTAGTGCGCGGCGTCGAAGCCGTAGGGCACTCCGGTCTCGAAGCGTTCGAGGTCCCACAGGTAGATCACCTCGGCGGTCTCGCGGGTGTTCCACGGGGCCCAGTCGCCGTGCCAGGCACCGAAGGTCAGCTCGGTGGCGGCGTACCGGTCCAGGAGGGTCTCCCCGGCGGTCTGGAGCGTGTCGGCGTCGGTCTCGCCCCGGTCGGTGAGCGCCTTGAGGCGCCCCCGCAGCCGGGCCGCGTAGTCCGACTCGCCCAAGGGCGCACGGCTCGACCCGCAGGCCTCGGCCAGTTCCCGCATCCCGGCGATGCGGCGCGCGGGGCCGAGGTCGGCGGGCGCGGTCCACGCGGGCAGCGCCGAGGTCACCATGAGGTTGTGGCCGTTCCAGTTGCCCGCGTGCAGGAGCTTGGGGACCCGCAGCAGCTTGAGGTCGCACAGCTCGCTCAGGCGCCTGGTGGCGGCCGTCTCGGCGTCCACGAGCTCTCGCGTCAGGGCGTTGACGCCGAGCTTCGCGAACGCCACGGTCTCGGCCTCGCCGTCGAGGATCTGGAGCACCGGCTTGCGGTTCGCCCTCGCGGGACCAATGTGGACACTCAAATGCACGTCGTGTCCCAGGACGGACGCGAGGTGGTCGTCGATGCCCTCACCGCCTCCCGTGGTCAGGCGGTGCGGCAGGAGCAGCCGGTCCAGGCCCAGGCGCAGCGCCCATACCGCGGCGTCGCGCTTGAGGCGCGCGCCCCTGGCCGCGGGCCGCGCGTACCGGGCGAGCGCGGCGGCCGCGACCTTGCGGTCGGTCGCCGGGATCAGCACCCGGGGTTTGCGGCGGCCCGGCACCACGATGTACGGGCGTCCCGGTTCTGACTGCGCCCCACCGGGATAGAGCTGGTCGACGACCTCCGCGAGGTAGGTCGCCCGCCTGCGCAGGTCGTCGGCGGTCTTCAGGGCTCGGCTCATCTGTTCTCCGTCTCTGGGCCGTTGTGGACGAGGGCCGTCGTGCGGTTGGCGGCCAGGAGCACATAGCTGAGCAGGGTGAGGAGGAGGGGCGTGACCAGGGCGTTGTAATAGAACATGGTGATCAGGGAGAAGCCGACCACCGCGCTCCCGGCGATCCCGACCGCGGAGTGGTCGGAGCGGAAGCGCCACAGCACCGCCAGAGCGAAGCCCAGGTAGGTGACCGTCCCGGCCAGTCCGTGCGCGAACAGGACCTGCCACAGCTGCCCGTTCCCGCCGAGGGTCCGCCCGCCGCACCTGGGGCATTCGGGGGTCGGGCCGATCGCGATCGAGTCGCCCGAGCCGAGCGTCTTGCGGGTCGAGCCGAACCCGAGGATCGGCGAATGCTCCAGGACCAGTTCGGTCGCGCGCTCGGAGGAGAACGCCCGCCCCTGGTCCGAATGGCCGTTGTCCATGCGCGCCTGCACCACAGTCCCCAGCGGCGTGAGCATCACCAGCAGCACCGCGGCGCAACCGGCCCCGCCCAGCGCCAGCATCCCGCCCGGCCGGCCCGAGATCAAGAGCCGCAGCGCCGCGAACACCGCCACGGCCGCGAGCCCGAGCCACAGGCCCCGGTTCATCGAGTACACGGCCGGGATCAGCGAGACCGCCAGCAGCACCACGGCCGCCGCGCGCCAGCGCGCAGTCGTCTTGAGGCAGAACGCGGCCACGACGAACCACACGGCGGTGATCGCGAAGTTGTTGCCCCAGGTGTTGGTGTAGCCCCAGGGCGCGGCCGGGCGCGGCGTCTCGTACCCGAGGAAGTCCATCGTCTGCGCGGCCGCCGGGTGCACCAGCGACTGCACGAACCCGTCCTGGGCCACCGACTTCGGCAGCAGCGCCTCCACAGGGGACGTGTACTCGAAGCCCCCGAAGAACGTGCCCAGCAGCCCGCCCGCCACCGTGACCGCGAACAGCCACGCCAGCAGCCGGATGAGGCGCTCGCGCGCGAGCCTGCCCTCCAGCACGAGGTTGTACGCCCACAGCGCGATCAAGGTGACGCAGCAGTAGAACCCGAGCCGGTAGGTGGCCCCCGGCAGGTTCCCGAACCACGTCTCGGCCACCGTCCCAGGCGGGTCGACCCCGAGGTTCGCCAGGCTCAACGTGACGGCCACCAGGAACAGCAGCCACCACCCGAACGCGGGCGGCACCGCGATCGAGCGCCGCCGCACCAGCTTCACCGCGGCCACCGCGGCCACCAGTGGCAGCGCGAGCACGCCGAGACCGAGCGCCCACCACAGCGGATACGCGGCGAGGAGCCAGAATAGCGACCCGCCTTCGGGGACCGCGTTCGGCTCGGGCGCCCGGCGGCCGCGCCCGGCCGCGCGGGCGGCCGCGAGCAAGGTCATCGGGTCGGCGCTCCCTCGGACGACTCCACGACCGGGAGCACCTGCGTGGCGGCGCGCATCGCGTCGTCCTCGACCGCTTCGAGCGAGTCGGTGGGCGTCTCGTCCGCCGTAGGCACGCGCGGTCCGGTGATCTCGCGGCGCTGACCCGGCGCGGGCACGGTGTTCATCGGCCCCAACGCGTTCGGCAGCAGCACCGCGCCGAGCAGCGGGGTGTCGATCTGGCGCATGCTGACGGCCGCGGCGGCGGTCTCGGTGATGGCGTCCCTTTGGGCCTGCACGGCCAGGATCACCGCGTCGGCGTGCCCGGCGAGCAGCTGCGCGTCAGCCGAGCACGACAGCGGCGGCGCGTCGACCACGACCCAGCGGCCCGCCTCGGCGAGCTTCGCGAACGTCTCGGCGGCGGCCTCGCTGGTGGGCCCGGCCGCTCGCGCGGCCGCGCCGGGGCCGATCACCGACAGGCTCGGCTGGCGGGGCGCGGCCTGGGCCGCGACGGCCAGGTCGATCCGCCCGGCCCACACGTCGGCCAGCCCGGGGACCGGCTCGGTGCCGAACAGCTCGGGGAGCCCCACGGTGGTGCTCGGGTTGGCGGCCACGACGGTGACGCGGTCGCCCGCGCGGGCCATCGCGGTGGCCACGTTGGCGGCGACGACGCTCGCGGCCGGGCCGGGCACGACCCCGGCGACCACGATCACGCGCTGGTCCTCGGTGAGTTGGGAGGCCACGATGTTGCGCAGCTGCGAGAACACGCGCCCGCCGGGGCTGTAGGCCCCGAACACCTCGCGGCGTTGGAACTTGACGGCCGCGGGCACGGTGGCGAGCACGTCCAACTCGCAGCGTTCGACCAGGTCGGTCGGGTAGGCCACCCGGCGGGCGAGGCGGTGGCGGGCCCACGCGAGCATCAGGCCCAGCGGCAGGCCGAGGCCGAGCGCGGCGGCGAGGTTGAATACGGCCTGCGGGCTGACCGGCCGCTGCGGCAGGGACGCCTGGTTGATGACACGCCCGGGGGTGACGGCGCTCTGCTGGGCCTGGAGCCCGGCGACCTCGGCCTCGATCTCACCGGCCTGCGAGCGCAGATCGTCCAGAGTGGATTCCACAGAGCCGCGGCCGCCGTCGCCTGAGTCCATCCGGTCCAGATCGTCTTCGGCGGCGGCGATCGACGCGTTGAGCGCGTCGAGCTCGACCGTTGCCGAGGCGATCGCACTCTCCAATGAGGCCGTGGCCCCGGCCCGGCGGTGCTCCAGGTACGCCTCGCTGAAGGCCACCGTGCCCTCGCGAGCGGCCTCGGGGCTGTCCGCGCTGAAGCTGATCTCCAGTACGGCCGTGTTGGGCGGCACCGTGACCGACACGCGCGAGACCAGACCGGCGTCGGGCCCGGCCCCGAGCTTCTCGGCGGCGGCCTCGGCGACCTCGGTGGACTTGACCAGCTGGGCCTCGGTGTCGAGGTTGACCTGCCCGGCGGTGCGCGCGCCCTGGACCGCGGTGTCCCCGGCGGTGGGCAGCACCAGGACCGACGCGGTGGACTCGTAGACCTCCTCGCTGAGCGAGGTGTAGGCGAGCCCGGCCGCGAGCGCGGCGGCCACCGTGGCGACGATGAGCCACCAGGAGCGGCGGACGATGACGCCGTAGTCAGCGAGCGTGCGGGCGGCAGGGGTCCTCAACGCGAAGGCCTTTCTCGTTATCGGGATCTCGATTGAGTAACGAGTCAGAAGCACTTCAGGTGACGGGCGCGCCGCGCCCGTCACCTCGCCGAAAGCGATGGAGGTTGTGTTTGCGAGAGGTTACGAGTAGAAACCTGTTTGTTCGCTAATATCATGATTCGCGTCATTTGAGACCGGGTCATATTAGACGGAGGAAGGTGGACGATGAGCGAGCCGGAGCAACAGCGTCGCACATGGACGGGCCGCGGCATCGTGACCCTTCTGGCGGTGCTCCCGCTGGTCTTGGCGGGGTTCGTGATCGGTTACGGGGTCGGGTCGGACAACCGCCTCGGCATCGCCGTCGACGAGGCCTGGAAGGGCGGCGACGGGACCGTCGACCACGAGCCGCTGGCCGCCTCATTCGTCGCGACCGGCGTCGAAGGGCCCGCTCCGGAGGCTCCGGCAGTGCTTCCGGTCGGATTCTCCGAAGAGCTCGGGATCGCCGTCGCGCATCTCCAGTTCATCGTCGACGAGTCCACAGTGCGTCCCGCGCACACCGCCGAGCTGCGGCTGCCGGTCGCGCTGCCGCCCGACAGCGAGGGCATGACCGTCGAGGTCGCCTCCGTCCACCCGGTGAGCTGCCTGTGCGACCTGACCGCCGCCACCGCCCCGCCGTACGGGCAGGTCTGGGACAGCGCGGAGGTCGACGCGTCCACCACCGAAGTGGTCTTCGACGTGACCGGCGCGATCGACTCGCCCGGGCGCTACGGCTTCGCCGTGACCTCGCCCAACCGCACCGCCTACCTGGAGTTCGAGGGCCCCGAATCCGGCACCGGCCCGGCGCTGCGCACGATCTCCGAACCGCCGGCGCCGCCGACCTACCCGGTCCCGCCGACCGCGCCGGGGGAGCAGCCGGCGCCCACGCAGGACCCGTCCGAGGTGCCCACCGAAGACCCCGTCTCCGAGGAGCCGACATCCGACGCGCCGACGTCCGCCGAACCCAGTCCGTCCACTTCCGACACGCCGAACACGGCCCCGACCGCGCCCGCCGACCAGGTGCCCTCGGAGGACCCGAGCGCCGTCCCGGTGCTCCCGGCGGCCGACCCGACCCTGCCGCCGCCCGCGCCGATCGCCGAGCACGGCCAGGCCGAGGACCGGCTGAGCACGTGCGTGACCGGTGCCAAGCTGATCCCGACGTGCGGGGCGCTCGTGGGCGTCGCGCCCGGGGCCCACACGAGCCGCAACAAGGAGAACGAGCTCCTCGAATTCGAGTCGCGTGTGGACCACACGCAGCAGATCTACCACGCTTATGAGCGGGCGGACAACCGCCTGTTCCCGACCGAGGACCAGATCGCGCTGACCGAGGACCCCGAGCGCCCGCGCACGCTGTTCATCAACTGGAAGCCGCAGATGGCGACCTGGGGCGAGATCGCCGCGGGCGACCCTGAGGTCGACGCCTATCTCGATCGGCTCGCCGAGCACATCAAGGAGAACTTCGACAAGCCGTTCTTCTTCACCGTCCACCATGAACCCGAGAACGACGTGATCCAGTCGAAGGACTCGGGAATGCGCGCGGCCGACTATGCGGCGATGTTCCGCTATGTGGTTGAGCGTCTGCGCGACGCGGGCGTCGACAACCTCGTCACGGTCATGAACTACATGGGCTACCTGAAGTGGGTCGAGAAGCCCTGGCACGACCAGCTGTACCCGGGCGAGGACGTGGTCGACTGGATCGGCCTGTCGGGGTACGGACAGTCCCTTCACGATGATGGGCATTCGGACTTCGGCGAGATCGTGGACCAGACCAAGAATTCGAGTTCGTGGCCCGGTTTCTACCATTGGATCGCGCGTGAGCATCCGGGGAAGCCGATGATGCTGGCCGAATGGGGCGTGTTCTACGAGAAGGACTACCCGAACCACCAGACCGCGGTGTTCCAGGCGGCGCGGTACCAGATGGCGCACTATCCGCGCCTGAAGGCGATCGTGTACTTCGAGACCCCGAAGGATTCGAACGGCGGCCGCAACTCCGAGGTCCACCGCGACGAGGACACGCTGGCGGCCTTCCAGGAACTGATGCGCTCGCCTTACTTCGACGTCCGGCTCGAATAGCGAGGGTGATCTCCAACGCAGAACGGCGGCCGAGGCCGCCGTTTTGTCGTACCCGGCGGGAAGCGTGGGGGACATGTCCCACCCAAGGGCGGGAGGACTCCCCGGCGCGGCCGTCGCAACCGGCCCTGGCCGCCCGCGGTCGGGCGTTCGCCGCGCGGTGCCACGCTCACTTTCGTTGGGGGAGTGGCGTTCGAGCCGCTGCCGTTCGCAGGCGGCGCTGGCTGCCCGCAGGCGGGCGTTCGCCCCGCGCACTTTCGGCGGGGGAGTGGCGCTCGCGGCGCCGCCGCTCGACGGTGGCCATTCGCCCCGCGCGGGAGCGGGCGCACAGGACGCCGCATGACTGTCCACGCTGACCGCCACATTCGCCCCGCGAGGGGGCGGGCGCACAATCGGCTGTGGAGTCGCGTTCCCGGCGCTGCCGCTATTCGGCCGCTTCCGCCGGGGCCTTCGGGTGTCTCTTGTAGGGCGACACGAACCGGTCGCCCGCGATCCAGAACCGCCAGGCCACGTCGGCCGCCTTCGAGATTCCCGTGCGCGGTCCCGCCAGCGCCGCCACCGGCGTGCCGCTCGCTTCGACGGCGCCGATCATGTCGCGGCCGTCGTCGTCGCGGTCCCAGCCCATTGCCTGCGCGAGCCGCGCCGGTCCGCGCGCCAAGTCCCGCTCGGCGATCTTCGGGCCGCGTCGCTTCCTCGCCGTCTCGACGCCGCTCACGACCTCACCGGCCCGCAGCAGCACCGCCGCCCCGGCGCCGTTCTCGCCGCACACGAGGTTCGCGCAGAAGTGCATCCCGTAGGTGAAGTACACGTAGAGGAACCCGGCGGGCCCGAACATGACCGCTGTTCGCTTCGTCGGCCCTCGGAAGGAATGCGAGGCCGGATCGTCCTCGCGGTATGCCTCGACCTCCGTCACCCGCACCGTGACGCCATTCGCGGTCACCTTGCAGCCCAACAGGTCCGGAGCGACCTCCACCGAGTCCCGCGCGAAGAACGCCCTCGGCAGCAGCCCTGTCGGCGATTCGCTCACGCGCACCCGGTCGGCGCGGCCTCAGCGGCCGGGACCTTGTCGGCGATCACCGTCGACAAGTCGTTGAGCACGTCCACCGGCTGCTCGTGGCCCTCGGGGAAGCTCACCCCGACCGGCACCTGCCGGTCGAGCGTGACCCAATCCGAGCCCGCCTCATCGGAGAACCAGCACACGCCGTTGAGCTTGAAGACCGCAGCGGTGTCCTCGACCGTGACCGGCTCGATCCCGCAGGTCGCCACCGCGGCCGGGTCGCCGTAGGCCATGACCGCCTCGGCCGCTCCCGGGTCGCCCTCGACCGGGCGGGCCTGGAGGCCCCCGGCGGTGTCGGGGACGGTCGCGGTGAGCGCCAGGCACACCACCGCGTCGTCCTCGCTCAACTCGGGCACGGTGACGGCCACGGGCGAGAGGTCCTGCGCGGTCTCATGCTCAGGATCGGCCGCCGCGGGCGCCAGAGCGTTGAACACCAGCACACCCGCCACGGCCGCGAGCGGCACCGCGACCGCGGTCGCCACGATCGCCGGGAGCTTCGACTTCGCCACGGGCTCGCCTCAGATCTTGAGAATCGGACAGGTCAGGGTGCGGGTGATGCCCGGCACCCGCTGGACTCTACCGACCACGGCGGTCCCCAGGTCGTCGACGGTGGCGGCCTCGGTGAGCACGACCACGTCATACGGGCCGGTCACCGTGTCCACGCGGATCACGCCGTCGATGTCGGACACGGCCTTGGAGACCTGGTCGGACATGCCGACCTCGGTCTGGACCAGAATGTACGCCTGCACCATGCGACAGGCCTCCTCAAGGAAGCGAGGGGATCGGAGGTCGAAACCCGACACGGGCGGGCCTGACCGCTTCCCGATCGCCGTTGAGCGAAGATTACCCAGTGATCCAGCGACCTTCAACCGTGCGAGGAATTGAGCCCCAGTGAGTGAGACCGTCGCCGAAGTCGGCGAGTTCCGCCTCATCGAACGCTTCACCCGGCACTTCGACACCACGCCCGCCGTCCTGCTCGGCCCCGGCGACGACGCCGCGGTCGTGGCCGCGCCCGACGCCCGCGTGGTCGCCTGCACCGACATGCTCGTCGAAGGCAACCACTTCCGCCTCGACTGGTGCTCGGCCGCCGACGTCGGCCACAAGGCCGCGGCCGCCAACCTCGCCGACATCGCCGCGATGGGCGCCCGCCCCACCGCCCTCCTCGCCGCAGTCGCCGCCCCCCAGGACACCCCGGCCGAATGGCTCGAAGGCCTCGCGTCGGGCCTCGCGACCGAAGCGGCCGCGGTCGGCGCGGCGGTCGTCGGCGGCGACACGACCAGGGGCGACCAGCTCACGATCACCGTGACCGCGCTAGGCGACCTCGAAGGCAGAGCCCCGGTCACGCGCGGCGGCGCGCTCCCCGGCGACGTGCTGGCGCTGGCGGGCCGGATCGGCTGGGCCGCGGCCGGGCTCAACGTCCTGTCTCGCGGCTTCCGCTCTCCGGGCGCACTGGTCGGCGCCTACCGAAGGCCGCAACCGCCGTACGCGGCGGGAGTGGACGCGGCGCTCATGGGCGTGCACGCGATGATCGACGTGTCCGACGGCCTCCTGTCCGACCTCGGCCACATCGCGAAGGCTTCAGGAGTGGCGATCCACGTCGACACGGCCGCCCTCCCGACCCCCGAAACGATGCGAAACGCAGCAGAGGCCCTGGGCTCCGATGCCCGAACCTGGATGCTGACCGGAGGAGAAGACCACGCCCTGGCCGCCACCTTCGCGCCGGACGTGATCCTCCCCGAAGGTTGGCGCCGCATCGGCACGGTGGGCGAGGGAACGGGCATCACGGTGAACGGAACCCGCTGGAAGGGCCCAACCGGCTGGGACCACTTCCCCGAGGCGAAGTGAAAGGCCCACGGACCGGACCTGAACGGCGTCGCTGAGCGCGGCGGGCGCGGATAAGGCGCGGCAGTGTGACGCGGCTTGTAAACCGGGCGCAGGCGACCAGCGTAGCGCGCCGAGGAGCGGCGGGCGGCGGCTGAGGTGTGGCAGGCGCCGTGCGGATCGGAGCCGGATGTCGCCGCCTAGATTGGCCGGGAGGCGGCGCGGCAGCGAGATGCCGCCCGCGAACCGGGCCGCGGGCAACCGGCGGAGCGTGGGCGGGGAGGCGCGCTTCTGAGCTGCGGCGGGCGATATGCGCGAGGGCCGGGCGCCGCGCGATGAGGTGGGCCGTCGATCGAGCATTGCGCGTTGCGGCGTGCGCGAACACCGCGCATGGGCGGCGCGGCGGGTGACGCCGCTGAGTGCGGCGGGCGCGGATAAGGCGCGGCAGAGTGACGCGGCTCGCGAACCGGGCGCGGCCGACCGGCGCATGAGCGGCGACGGGCGACATGCGCGAAGGGCTGGCGCCGCGCGATGTGGTGTGCCCTCGATTGCGCGTTGCGGCGTGCGCGAACACCGCGCCAGGGCGGCGCGGCGGGTGATGCCGCCGAGTTCGTAGGGGCGGAGGAGGTACGGCGCTGTAACGCGTGGAACCGCCCGCGAAACGGACCGCCCGGGCGACCGGGGCGGTGCGGGCGGGGGAAGCGCGCCGAGGAGCGGCGGGCGGCGGCTTGGCCGTGGCGGGCGCCCGCGCGGATCGGATCGGCGTGGGGGGCTTGCCCACCCTTGGGTGGGTAAGCCCCCAATCTCCCAGCCGGGTACGACAGAAACGCCCGGGTTTCGACGCGGTCGTGTCGAGCATCACGCGACGAACTGCGGCGCGCGCGTGTTTGCTCTACCGGCGCTGGCCGCGACCGGCCACGCTTCTGGTCGCCGCATCGCCGCATCGCCGCATCGCCGCATCGCCGCATCGCCGCATCGCCGCATCGCCGCATCGCCGCATCGCCGCATCGCCGCATCGCCGCA
>NZ_JBEYYO010000007.1:85643-192094 GCF_040645615.1 Glycomyces sp. NPDC046736
CATCGCCGCATCGCCGCATCGCCGCATCGCCGCATCGCCGCATCGCCGCATCGCCGCATCGCCGCATCGCCGCATCGCCGCATCGCCGCATCGCCGCGTGCTTCTGCGACTGCGCGTGCCGCGTGGCATTTCGTTTGCGTTCGGGGACGCGAAAAGCCGCCGGAGGGCATTGCCCTCCGGCGGCGTGCGTCTTATTCGGCGTCAGCCCTTAGCGGGTGACTTTGCCGGCCTTGATGCACGAGGTGCAGACCTTGGCGCGGCGCTTGTTGTCGCCGGAGCCAGTCGCGATGCGGATGGTCTGCAGGTTCGGGTTCCAACGACGACGGGTCTTCTTGTGGGACCACGGGACGTTGTTGCCGAAGCCGGGGCGCTTGGCACAGACTTCACACACGCTCGACATAATCCAAAACTCCTGCTTGACGTTCATTCGGCCCACCCGACGGCGGGCAACCCAACGATTCTAACGGACCGGGATGCGCGGTGCCCATCCAGGTGGCGGGACCTGCGCCACAGCGCCTCGGCGGCGCCTTCCCACCCGGGGTCCGGACCGTTTCCGGACCCGTGTCCGGGCCCCGCACCGCCGAGGCGATGCGCATGCGCCGCAAGCGCACGGGCGACCGGTACGCACCGGTCTGGTCGGTCCTGGGAGGACGCTCGACGGCCGCTCTGTACTGTGGCGGCTGCCGCGGTCGGCTACCGTCGGTGACTCTAGGATGAGCTGTGATCCCGTAGGCTGGCCGCATACAGTGATGTGCCGATGCCCATAGCTTCTTTGGTGAGTCGAACATGAGCAACACCCCGCAGCAGCCCGCCGACGGCTGGCAGCCGCAGCAGCAGCCCCCGGTCTACCGCCCCAACGAGCAGCCGCCGACCGAGGAACCTCCGCCGTGGTCGCCGGAGAGTCAGCGCATGTCTCAGCCGATGAGCCAGCCTCAGCAGATGAGCCCGCAGGTCCCGGTCGAGGACGTCGACGGCACGGTCAAGTACGTCGGCGGCCCCACCGGCATGCCTTCGCAGCCGCAGCAGTACGGGCCGCCCCCGGGCGTGCCGGTCTCGCCGTTCGACTCGCCCGTGCAGCCGCAGCCCGGCATGCCCGCGTCCGATCCCTTCGGCGGCGGTGGCGGGATGCCCGTCTCCGGGATGCCCGCCCCGGGCATGCCCCCGGTCTCCTCGATCCCCGCCTCCGGGATGCCCGTCTCGGCTCCCGGCGGCCAGCCCCCGTACGGCCAGCCGCCCTTCGGCGGCGGCCAGTTCGGCCCCCAAGGCGGACAGCTCGTCCCCGTCTCCGGCGGCGGCGCGCAGCCGTGGGGCGCGCCCGACGCGATCAAGCGCAAGAAGAAGGGCGGCAAAGGCGGCGGCAAGGGCCCGATGTGGCTCGTGCTCGTCGGCGTCCTGGTCATCGTGGTCGCGCTCGGCGTCGGCGGGGTCTTGATCTTCCAGCCCTTCGGCGGCGGCGGCTCCGAGGACCCGACCGGCACGATCAAGACCCAGGAGGCCGGTCCGGTCGAGACCGACCCGGTCCTGGTCGCCGGGCCCGGCGCGCTCCGCTTCGTCTCCAGCGGCGCGGCCACCACCTGGGCCGAAGGCGCCGCGGCGCCCACGGTCTTCAGCTCCGCCACTGGCATCGCCGCCGAAGACGGCACCGGCTCGGCGTACGTGGGCCCGCTCAACGCCGACACGTTCGCGATCACCGCCGATTCGGCGATTGGCGACTTCGCCGAGGCCTTCGACGCCGCGATCACCGCTGAACTCCTCGGCGGCACCCCCGCCGAGGTCACCTCCGAGTCCTACTGGATCGACGGCCGCTCGGGCCAGTTCCGCACCTACACCGGCGCCGACGCCGTCGTCTACGTCGCGCTCGTACAGGCCGAGACCGGCTATGAGGCCTTCGTCGGCACCGCCGCGCCCGACCAGGCCGAGCTGCTCGAATCCCTCCGGATGAGCATCCGCTTCGGCGACCTGTAACGAGGATCGAACCCGCGCCGCTAGGGCGTGTTCGGGAACCCCCGGCGGCCGTTATCCGGCCCATTCGCTCGCTCGCTTCGTTGTCGGCCTTCCCGATCCAACACCGGTATCGGGAAGGCCTTCGGCCTCCCGAGCGAACGAATGGACTCCGATACCGACTCACCGCGAGTTCCCGAACACGCCCTAGCCCCCGCGGTCGGGGGCGCGAGTCGTACCCGCACCGGCACGGGACGACACCGCCACCTGGCCCGGCGGCCGCAGGCACGGCGCTGTCGCGACGGTTCGGGAGCGATCCTGCGACCGGGGAGCGCGGCTTCGGCCAGCGGTGCGGTTCCCACCGGCCGAACAAGCGCGTATCCTCATGGCCCGTGGTGGAAATCCCTGAGACCGGACGCCAGCTCCTCGACGCCGACATCATGCGCGACTGGGCGGCGCGGGCCATCGACTCGCTGACCCGCCACCGCCGCGGCGTCGACGAGCTCAACGTGTTCCCCGTGGCCGACTCCGACACCGCGACGAACATGCTCGCGACCCTCCAGGCCGCCTTCCAAGGCGGTACCCCCGGCCTGGCCCTCGCCGCGCTCCTCGACGAAGCCGCAGGACGGGCCCTGCTCTCGGCCCGAGGCAACTCCGGCGTGATCCTCGCCCAGATGCTCCGCGGCCTCGCCGACGCCTGGGACGCCGACGCGATCGACGCCAAAGCCTTCGCCGCCGGACTGCGCGCGGCCACCGACGCCGCCACCGCGGCCGTCGCCGTCCCCACCGCCGGGACCATCCTCACCGTGGCCGAGTCCGCGGCCTCCGCCGCCGCCAAGGCCGCCCCGTTCGGGCTCGTCTCCACCGCCCGCGCCGCCGCCGAAGGCGCGGCCGAAGCCGTCGCCGCCACCCCCGGCCAGCTCCCCGCGCTCGCCCGCGCCGGAGTCGTGGACGCCGGGGGCCTCGCCCTCGCGCTCATCATCGAGGCGCTCGTGGAGACCCTCACCGGGATGGTCTCGACCGGCGCGCTCGACCTGCTCGAACGCCACCGCGTGCGCGCGGTCGAGGAGACCGAGGAGGTCCCGCGCGAGAGCGGCTCGGAGGTCTACGGCTACGAGGTCCAGTACCTCCTCGAAGCGAACGCGGCCGCCGCGTCCGACCTGCGCCACCGCCTCACCGACCTGGGCGACTCGGTGGTCATCATCGGTTCGCGCGCGGCCGTGGACGTCACCACGTTCAACGTCCACGTGCACGTCAACGACATCGGCGCGGCCATCGAGGCGGGCATCGAACGCGGCCGGGTCCACCGGATCTCGGTGACCCGCTTCGACGACAGCGCCGTCCACCACCCGCCCGCCCTCGACGTCGACCCCAAGCGGGCCGTCCTGGTCGTCACCGCCGCCTCCCGCGTCCGCGAGCTCCTCGAAGGCGAACGCTGCCTCGCCGCCCCGGTCGAGCGCGCCGCCGCCGTGCTCGCTCACGCGCGCGACGCGGGGGCCCCGGACGCCGTGGTCCTCACCGACACCCCCGAGGCCGCCCGCGCGGCCCGTGAGGCCGTCCAGGCCGCCCGCGGCGCCGGGTTCCGGGCCGCCGTGGTCCCCGTGCACGCCGTGGTCCAGAGCCTCGCGGCAGTGGCCGTCCACGACCCCGACCGCGATTTTGACGACGACGTGGCCGCGATGGCCGAAGCGGCCACCGCCTGCCGTGTAGGGGAGTTGCGCTCGCAGATCGAGGGGATCGCCGTCGCCGTCGGCGAAGCCGACTTCGGGATCTTCGACGAACCCGAGCAGGCCGCCCGTGACCTGGCCGACCGCCTCTGCGAGGCCGGGGCCGAACTGCTCACCGTCCTGCCCGGCGCCGGGTCGCGCCCCGAAACTGTCACAGCCTTGAGCGATCATGTCCGCGAGGCGTGGCCGCTGGTCGAAGTCCAGCATCTGCCCGCCGGAGACGACGAACCGCTGTTGCAGATCGGAGCCGAATGACCATCGGGCTGGACACCCGCCTGCGCGAGGTCCTGGGCAAGGCCACCGCGCAGACACTCGCCGACGGGCTCGGCCTGGAGACCGCCGGGGACCTTTTGGGCCACTACCCCTTCCGCTACGCCCAGCGCGGCGAGCGCACCGACCTCGGCTCCCTCGCGCTCGGCGAGGAGGTCACCGTGGCCGCGCAAGTGCGCGCGGCCGTCAAGAAGACCTTCACTCCACGCGGCGGCAAGGCCCGCCGCCGCGACCTCCTCGAAGTGATCGTGGCCGACGAGGCCGGGCGGTCCCTGACCCTCACGTTCTTCAACCAGTCCTGGCGCGCGAAGGAACTCACCGCCGGACGCTGGGGCCTGTTCGCCGGGAAGGTCGCCCAGTTCCGCGGCCGCCTCCAGCTCAACTCGCCGCAGTACCAGCTCCTCGCCGAAGACGCCGACGACCAGGCCGGCGCCATCGAGGAGTTCGCCGGGACCCTCATCCCGGTCTACCCGGCCACCGCCGAACTCCCCACCTGGAACATCGCCAAAGCCGTCCGCACCGTCCTCGACCTCGTCCCCTCACCCCCCGACCCGCTCCCCGGCACCGTGCGCGGGCGCCTCGGCCTCCTCGACTACGGCACCGCCCTGCGCCAGATCCACCGCCCCGACTCCCACGAAGCGCTCGGCGCGGCCAAGAAGCGCCTCAAATGGCAGGAGGCCCTGGTCCTCCAGACCGTCCTGGTGCGCCGCAAGGCCGCCTCCGCCGCCGAGGCCGCCACCCCCTACCCGAGGGGCGGCGCGATCCTCGACGCCTTCGACGAGCGCCTCCCGTTCGAACGCACCGCCGGGCAGATCCAGGTCGGCGCGGAGATCGCCGCCGAGATCGCCCGCCCCCACCCGATGCACCGCCTCCTCCAAGGCGACGTCGGCTCCGGCAAGACCCTCGTGGCGTTGCGCGCGATGCTCCAAGTCGTGGCCCACGGCGGCCAGGCCGCCCTCCTGGCCCCCACCGAAGTCCTCGCCGCCCAGCACCACCGCTCCATCACCGAGATGCTCGGCGACCTCGCCGAAGGCGGCGCGCTCGGCGCACCCCCCGAGGCCACCCGCGTGGCTCTCCTCACCGGCTCGGCCACTGCCGCCCAGCGACGCGCCGTCCTCGAAGACGTCGGTTCCGGGGCCGCCGAGATCGTGGTCGGCACCCACGCGCTCCTCTACGAAGGCGTCGACTTCGCCGACCTCGGCCTCGTCGTGGTCGACGAGCAGCACCGCTTCGGCGTCGAACAGAGGGACACGTTGCGCGCCAAGGCCGGAAGGCCCCCGCACACCCTCGTCATGACCGCCACCCCGATCCCGCGCACCGTGGCCATGACCGTCTACGGCGACCTGGAGACCAGCCGCCTCACCGAACTGCCCGCGGGCCGCAGCCCCATCGCCACCCACGTCGTGCCCTATACCGACCAGCGCTGGATGCAGCGCACCTGGGACCGGGTCCGCGAAGAGGTCGCCGCGGGCCGCCAGGCCTACGTCGTGTGCCCCCGCGTGGGCGACACCGAACCCAAGACCGAAGGCGACCGCCGCCCGCCGCTGGCCGTCATCGAGGTCATCGAGCAGCTCCGCGAAGGCCCCCTCCAGGGCCTTCGCCTCGGCCTCCTCCACGGCCGCCTCGACGCCGACGAGAAGGACCGCGTCATGCGCGCCTACGCCGCGGGCGAGGTCGACGTCCTCGTGGCCACCACCGTGATCGAGGTCGGCGTCAACGTCCCCAACGCCACTGCGATGGTCATCCTCGACGCCGAGCGCTTCGGCATCTCCCAGCTCCACCAGCTCCGCGGCCGCGTCGGCCGCGGCACCCACCCGGGCCTGTGCCTCCTGGTCTCGGAGGCCCACGAGGCCAGCACCTCACGCGAACGCCTCGACGCGGTCGCCTCCACCACCGACGGCTTCGCGCTGGCCGAACTCGACCTGGAGCAGCGCCGCGAAGGCGACGTGCTCGGTGCTGCGCAGTCCGGCGTCAAATCGCACGTGAAACTCCTTTCACTGCTCAAGGACGCCGACATCATCGCCGACGCCAGAGCCGAGGCCGCCGCGCTCATCGGCGCCGATCCCTCGCTCGAATCCGAGCCCCGTTTCGCGGCCCTCGTGGACGACCTGGCCGCCGACCGCGGCGAGTACCTGGAGAAAGGCTGAATCCTATAGGATATATCCTGTAGGATTCAGCGGCCGTAAGGGGGTAAGGGGCCCGCGCGCGACGCCGAGGGCACTCGCGTTCCCCGCGAGCGGATTACAGTAGGGCCCAAATGACTAGGATCATCGCGGGCAGCCTCAAGGGCCGCCGTCTCGCCACGCCACCGGGGGACCGCACCCGGCCCACCTCCGACCGGGTCCGGGAGGCGCTGTTCAACTCCCTCGCCCCCGGCGGCGACCTCGAAGGACTCCGCTTCGCCGACCTCTACGCCGGGTCCGGCGCGGTCGGGATCGAGGCCCTCTCGCGCGGCGCCGCAGCGGCCCTGTTCGTCGAATCGCACTCCCTCACCGCGAAGCTCCTGCGCCGCAACATAGCCGACCTCGGCGTCACCGGCGCCGAAGTCGTCGCCGCCTCCGTCGAGAAGGTCCTCCAGAACGCCCCCGGCGAACCCTTCGACATCGTGTTCGCCGACCCCCCGTACGCGGTCACCGACCAGGCCATCGCCGACGTGCTCGCGTCCCTGGTCGAGAACGACTGGCTCGCACCGGACGCCGACGTGGTCGTCGAACGCGGCGGCAAGGCCGCCGCCGTCCCGTGGCCGCCCCAGATCGCAGAAGACCGCATCCGCCGCTATGGCACCACGGCTCTTTGTTACGGTCACGCGCTGTGAGTTTCGATCGCACAGGAACACCAGAAGCACGGATCGCCGTCTGCCCGGGGTCATTCGATCCGGTGACGTACGGTCATCTCGACATCGTCGGACGGGCCGCCCAGTTGTACGATGAACTGTGGGTCGCGGTCTTCCACAACGCCTCAAAGAACACGCTGTTCAGCGTCGAGGAACGAGTGGAGCTCCTCCGCGAGACCACCGCGGACATTCCCAACGTGCGAGTGGCGTCCTCCCAAGGACTCGTCGTCGACTTCTGCGTCAAGCACGGAGCCGGCGTCCTCGTCAAAGGCGTCCGCGCGGTCTCGGACTTCGACTACGAACTGCAGATGGCCCAAATGAACTACGGCTTGCGAGGCATCGAGACCGTGTTCATCCCTACGAATCCCCTGTACTCCTTCCTCTCCTCCTCGATGGTCAAGGACGTGGCGAAATGGGGCGGCGACATTTCGCCCTACGCCCCCGAAATCGTCCAGTCTCGACTCATCGAGCGTTTGGGACAGGATTAGCCACGTTTCAGACCCTCATCCGGGACAATGTCCCAATGAATGACATCGACGGGAGCAAATCGGTGGGTGCGCTCGACCGGATCGAAGAGATCATCGCCTACGTGGAGCAGGCCAAGGCCGTGCCCATGTCACGCGCCTGCAAGGTCGACCGAGCGGAGATGATCGCCCTGCTCGAAGAGCTCCAGGCCGACCTCCCCGGCGACCTGCGCCGCGCCGAGGCGATGCTCCAGGAACGCGACAAGATCATCGACGCCGGCGAACGCGAGGCCGAGCGCATCATCAACGAGGGCGAGACCGAGCACGCGCGCCTGGTCTCGCGCCACGAGATCACCGTCTCGGCCGAGCACGAGGGCAACCGCATCATCGCCGAGGCCCGCGGCGAGGCCCAGCGCCTCCGCGACGAGGTCGACGAGTACGTCGACACCACCCTGGCCAACTTCGAGCAGTTCCTCCACCGCGCCCTCTCCGGCGTCGAACGGGGCCGCGACAAGATGCACACCCTCCGCGAGATCGGCTCCTTCACGCCGCAGCAGGAGCAGCCCGAGGAGGAGAAGCCCCTCCCGCAGATCTGATCCCCGGATCTGACTCACGCCCGCGAATGCCGGGTAGGCGCTGCTCCCGGGGTTGATGTAGCATTACCGGTCGGCCTCGATCGAGGCGCATCTCCCTGACGTAAGGACCGCAGTACACCCATGACGACCGTTCCGGATCCCACCGCGCCGCTGGTGTTCGACACCGCGGAGCTGGGGCGCACCTCGGGCTCGACGACGCACGTCGCGCTCGAAGTCCCCGCGCCCGCCGATCTCGGTCTGCCCGGGTACGCCGTCCCCGCCGGGGCCCCGCTCGCACTCGACTTCGACCTGACCTCGGTCAGCGAAGGGGTCCTCGTCTCCGGCGAGGTCGCGGGCGTGGCCGAAGGCGAGTGTGCGAGGTGCCTCGCACCCGTGCAGGACGCTCTCAGCGTCCGGGTGCAGGAGCTGTACGCTTATGAAGGCTCCGTCACGGAAGCGACCACGGAAGCCGACGAGATCTTGCGGCTCCAGGGGGACATGCTCGATCTGGAGCCCGCGGTTCGGGACGCGCTGGTGCTGGCGATGCCGGTCACCCCGCTGTGCCGACCTGACTGCCCGGGACTGTGCGCCGATTGCGGCGTCCCCTGGGATGAACTGCCCGCAGGCCACGGTCACGAGACCGTGGACCCCCGTTGGGCCGGTTTGGACAAGCTTCGACTCGCCGACGGCGAATCGAAATAGCACAGCGTATAGGTATGGAGTTCTGAAGTGGCTGTTCCGAAGCGTCGTACGTCGCGCAGCAACACCCGGCACCGTCGGTCGCAGTGGAAGGCGACCCCGGTGCAGCTGGTCGAGTGCCAGCAGTGCCACGCCAAGAAGCGCGGCCACCAGGTCTGCGAGGTCTGCGGCACGTACAAGGGCCGCCAGGTCCTCGAGGCCTAAGTCCTCTCGCGCATGGGCGACAAGGCGATACAGCATTTCGAAGCGGTGTTCGGGGTTCGTGCATTCGACCCCGACCTGCTGCGTCTCGCCCTGACGCACCGGTCCTACGCCTACGAGCACGGCGGCCTGCCCACCAACGAGCGCCTGGAGTTCCTCGGGGACTCCGTGCTCAGCCTGGTGGTCACCACCGCGCTCTACCGCAATCACCCGGAACTGCCCGAAGGGCAGCTCGCGCGCCTGCGCGCCTCCGTGGTGAACATGAAGGCGCTGGCGGGTGTGGCACGCCGGATGGGCGCGGGCGGTATCGGCCCGCACCTCATGCTCGGCAAGGGCGAGGAGTCCTCGGGCGGCCGGGGCAAGAACTCGATCCTCGCCGACGCGGTGGAGGCGCTGCTCGGCGCGGTCTACCTCCAGTACGGGGTCGAGATCGCCACGCGGGTGGTGCACCAGTTCTTCGACCCGCTCATGGAGGAGGCCGCAGGCCAGGGCGCGGCCCTGGACTGGAAGACCAGCCTCCAGGAGCTCACGGCCGATTCGGGCCTCGGCGTGCCCGAGTACCGCATCACCGAGTCCGGTCCCGACCACGCCAAGCAGTTCACGGCCTGGGCCGTGGTCGCGGGCGAGGAGTTCGGCGAGGGCACCGGCGGCTCGAAGAAGGACGCGGAGCAGATCGCCGCGCAACTGGCGTGGCAGGTCTTGTCCGAACGCATGGGCGTCAAGCAGCGCTGAGACTCGACGAAAGGGCGGCACCGGGTTCCGGGGCCGTCCTTTTCGCGTGCCCCCAATACCATCCCAAACCCCCACCCACCCAAGGGGAGAAGGAAGCGCCAATATTCGCGCGGGGGTCCGACAAGATCGGGCTCGAATCGGGTCGTGGGGGCCGAAAGTCGCCCGAAAGAGTGAACGAAGGCCGGGGCGCGGCTGCTTCTGACACGTGGGGCAGCGGTGAGTGGTGGAGCGAGTGGCTCGGCTACTTCTGGCACTTGGGGCAGTAGTGGGCCGAGCGGTCGCCGATGACTTCCCGCGCGATCGCGGTGCCGCAGCGGCGGCACGGCTGGCCCGCCCTGCCGTAGACGGCGAGTTCGCGGGCGAAGTACCCGGCCTCGCCGCGGGCGTCGACGTAGAGCTCGTCGAACGAGGTGCCGCCGACCGCGAGGGACTCGGTGAGCACGTCCTTGACGTGCCCGAGCAGTTCGAGGGCCTTGCGGCGCGAGAGCGAGTCACCGGTGCGCCTGCCGCGCAGGCGGGAGCGCCACAGGGCCTCGTCGGCGTAGATGTTCCCGACCCCGGAGATCCACCCCTGGTCGAGCAGGGCCTTCTTGACCTCGATGCGGCGCTTGAGGAGCCGGTCGGCGCTCATTGAGGCGTCGAACTCGGCCTCGAACACGTCGGGCGCGATGTGCCCGAGCGTCTTCGGGACCGCGCCTTCCATCTCGGCGAGTTCCCAGAACCCGAAGGTGCGCTGGTCGATGAACCACAGTTCGCGCTCGTCGGTGAACCGCATCCGGCCGCGCAGGTGCTTGTGGGCCGCGCGGCCGTCGGTGACCACGTGGAGCTGGCCGCTCATGCCCAGATGGCACACGAGCGCGCGATCGTCATCGAGGCCGAGCCACATGAACTTGCCGCGCCGCCCGCTCCCGGTGATCGCCAGGCCCCGCAGGCCCGCCTGGAAATCGGCGATGCCGGGGGCGTGGCGGCGCACGGTCCGCGGGTTGTAGACCTCGACGGCGCTGATGCGGCCGCCGCGGAACGCGGCGTCGACTCCGCGGCGGACCGTCTCGACTTCAGGTAGTTCAGGCACGTCCCAAGTATGACCGGGGCGCCGCGGCGCCCCGTCCCGGCCGCTAGCTCAGTTGCGGGTGCTGCTCCCTGACGGTGTCGATGCCGTAGTTCAGCGCGAACGCGATCGCGGCCAGCCGGGAGTTGACGCCGAGTTTGCCGAGCACGTTCTGGACGTGGGACCGCACGGTGGAGACCGAGACGCCCATCTGGGTGGCCATCTGGCTGGTGGGTTCGCCGCGCACGATGCGGCGCAGCACGTCGTCCTCCCGGGGCGTGAGGTGGTGTGCGAGTTCGAGCGCGTCCTGGTCGCCGAGGAGCGGCGCGGGCTGGAGCGCCGCGCGCAGCAGCTGCGGATCGTAATAGGGCGGACTGTGCAGTCCGGTGTCGATGGCGTGCAGGAGATCACCGGGCATGATGTGGGTGTTGGCTATTCCCGCGGCCGACACCGAGACCGCTTTTCGCAGTACCGAGCCGTCCTCGCGGTCGGTGATGAGGAATACCGGCCGCTTGCAGTCGGTCAGGACCCGGTTGCGGGAGACCGCTTCGAGTGCGACCAGACAGCAGTCGATCTGCTCGTTCGCGGCGGCGAGCGCGCGGGCGCTGCGGGCCTCGACCGGGATGTCACCGCGTCGGTGGAGCAGGGGTCGGATGCTGGCGGAGAAGACCTGGTTCGGGTCGTACAGCATGACACGCACGGTTGGCACCTCGTCCTTCAGGTTTTTCGCGCCTCCCCAGTCGCGCACCCGTTCAGGCGGCCACACCAGCATGACTGTTGGTAATCGTCCAGTCCAGCGTTGAGTCGGATGGACGACAGTAAGAGGTCTGGTCGAGGTTCACCTGCGATAATGCGCGGCGATCAGCCGAAGTTCTGGACCCAGTAGAGCGTGCCGCCCCGGTCGGCCACGCCGATCCCGATGACGTCGTAGCCGCAGTTGAGGATGTTGGCGCGGTGGCCTTCGGAGTTCATCCAGCCCTCCATGACCGCTTCGGCGTCGCGGTAGCCGTACGCGATGTTCTCGCCCACGCCGCCTTGGTAGCCCTGCGCATTGGCCCGGTCGGTGGGGCTGCGGCCGTCCTGCGAGGTGTGGTCGAAGTAGTCGTTGGCGGCCATGTCCTCGGCGTGCAGCCGGGCCGCGGTGTCCAGGCGCGAGTCGCGTTCGAGCGGGTCGCAGCCGGCCGAGCCGCGCTCGCGGTTGACGATGTCGAGCACGGCCGACTCGGTGTCGGCGTAGGCCGAGCCGCCCCCGGAGTTCCCGCCGTCATCGCCCCCGTTGCCGCCGCTGTCGCCCTCGTCCGCGGCGGACGTCTCCTCGGTGGTCGTGGGCGCTTCGCTGCTGGGGGCCTCTTCGGCCTCTTGCGCGCGGATGTCGGCTTCGCCGAGGAGCAGTTCGGGGAGGACTTCGGCGGTGGTCTCCTCGACCGAGCCGCCCTTGCCGCCGTCGTGGGCGGCCGCGCCGTCCAGTGGCGAGTCGAGCGCCCACAGTGAGGTCGCCGCGGCCGCGAGACCGAAGGTCGCCAGGATCGCAAGGAACAACTTGCGGCGGCTCTCGGCGGGATCGCGGTGGCGTCCGCCCTGGAGTCTGCGCATGGGGTACGGCCTCGTCACGTGGGGTTACGTGTGGAATATTCGGATTTTCCGCGAACCTACCAGGTTCGCGTCCGCCCCGCGAGGCCCGATCCTGGCGTGAGCTACCCCCATAGGTGTGACCCCCGTCGAATCTGGGGGTCAAACCCTGTGCAAAGCTTGACGAAGACCGCCGATTGGGCGGAAGATAGTGGGTGACGGCCAGTGTTCACGAGCCGTGCTCCACTGGTCCGGCAAGGGGCAATCGGCCCCGGCGGCTAACAAAATTCACTCAGCAAATGCGACGTTATTCGTGGTGCGTACGCCAACGCCACCACTCGACGTGATCGCAAGGAGAAATTATGGCGAAAGCCCTCTACGGCCACATCGGCCAGGCTCCCAACAAGCGCCTGCTCGAAGAAGTGGTCCAGCTACGCGCGCGAGTACGCAACCTCGAGTCCGAGCTCGCCGAGCTTCGGGCCCGCGAGGACGAGATCGAACACGATTCGGTCGAGGAGCTGATGCGGATGCAAGAACCCGCATTGACCTAGGCGTTTCGCCCGCGACAACAGAACATCAGCGCGCCAGCTGCGAGACGGCCGGCGCGCATTGCCATGTCCGGGGCCGGGCCGCCGCTCGTTCCCGTCGCAGTTCGTCCCCTTTGCCGCCTTTCAAGTGCCCGGTTCGGTCGGTCGGGCCTTGTAGGCTGGGACGGTCCTGTTCCCGAGTCGACGCACGCCGGAGCGATCCTTGTACCTCAAGAGCCTCACGCTGAAGGGATTCAAGTCCTTCGCCTCGGCCACGACCCTGCGCTTCGAGCCGGGGATCACCTGCGTCGTGGGGCCGAACGGCTCAGGCAAGTCCAATGTCGTCGACGCCATCGCCTGGGTCCTGGGCGAGCAGGGCGCGAAGTCCCTGCGCGGCGGCAAGATGGAGGACGTCATCTTCGCCGGGACCACCGGCCGCCCCGCGCTCGGGCGCGCCGAGGTCACCTTGACCATCGACAACTCCGACGGCGCGATCCCCATCGACTACTCCGAAGTCTCGATCACCCGCCGCATGTTCCGTTCGGGCGAAGGCGAATACGAGATCAACGGCGACCGCTGCCGCCTCCTCGACGTCCAGGACCTCCTCTCCGACGCCGGGATCGGCCGCGAGATGCACGTCCTGGTCGGCCAGGGCAAGCTCGACTCCTATCTGCACGCCCGCCCCGAGGACCGCCGCGCGTTCATCGAGGAGGCCGCCGGGGTCCTCAAGCACCGCAAGCGCAAAGAGAAGGCCCTGCGCAAACTCGAAGGCATGCAGGGCAACCTCGACCGCCTCGCCGACCTCACCGCCGAACTGCGCCGCCAGCTCAAACCCCTCGGCCGCCAGGCCGAACTGGCCCGCCGCGCCCAGACCATCCAGATGGACCTGCGCGAGGCCCGCCTGCGCCTCCTCGCCGACGACCTCGCCTCCCTGCGCGGCAACATCGCCAAGGACCTCGCCGACGAGGCGGCCCTGACCGAGCGCCGCGAGGTCCTCGCCGAAGAGCACGAGCGCCTCGCCGCCCAGGTCGCCGAGGTCGACGCCGCGCACGCCGCCGACAAGCCGCGCCTGGCCCGCCTCCAGGAGACCTGGTACCGCCTCCAGGCCGTGGCCGAGCGCCTCCGCTCGACCGCCCAGCTCGCCGCCGAACGCCGCCGCTACCTCGCCGAAGAGCAGGACGACCGGTCCGGGCGCGACCCCGAGGTCCTCGAAACCGAGGCCCAGCGCATCCGCGAGCAGGAGATCGACCTGCGCGAGTCCATCGCCGAGGACTCCGAGCGTCTCGCCGCCGCCGTCGAGGCCCGCGAGGAGACCGAGACCGCGCTCTCGGACGCCGAGCAGCGCATCGTCACCGCCGTCAAGGCCGCCGCCGAGCGCCGCGAAGCCCTCGCCACCCTCCGCGGCCGCGTCGACTCCCTCCAGACCCGCACCGCCGCCGCCGCCGAAGAACTCGACCGCGCCGCCACCGCGCTGGCCGAAGCCCGCGAACGGGCCGAGGCCGCCGCCGAGGCCCACGCCGAAGCCGAGGCCGAAAGCGAAGCGGCCGAAGCGAACAGCGAATTCGACGAAGCCGTGGCCGCCGCGAAGGCCCGCGTCGCCGCGGCCAAGGCCGAAACCGACCGACTCCAGTCCGCCGAACGCGACGCCGACCGCGAGGCCTCCCAGTGGGCCGCCCGCGAAGAGGCCCTCGCCGTGGGCCTGCGCCGAAAGGACGGCGCCGCGACCCTCCTGGCCCGGTCCGAGACCGTCCCCGGCGTCCTCGGTTCGGTGGCCGCGCTCTTGACCGTCGAACCCGGCTACGAGGCCGTGCTGGCCGCCGCGCTCGGCCGCCTCGCCGACGCCATCGCCGTCACCGGCCCCGATACGGCTGCCGAAGCGATCCGGATCCTCCGCGACGAAGACGGGGGCCAAGCATCGTTCTTGGTCGCCGGATCGCGCGCGCAGGTTCCCGTCCCCGCCGGGTTCCAAGCCGTCGCCGACCTCGTCACCGCACCTCCCGACCTCGCCTCCACCGTCCGCGCCGTCCTCGCCGGGATGGTCGTCGCCGAGCACCTCGACGGCGCCCGCGCCCTCGTGGCCGCCCACCCCGAACTCACCGCCGTCACCCGCGAAGGCGACGTGCTCGGCGCCGGTGCCGCCCACGGCGGCTCGGCGAAAGCCCAGTCCTTCATCGAGATCCAAGCGGCCGTGGACGAAGCGCGCGACCGCAAGATCGCCGCCGAAGCCCTCGCCGCCCAGCTCGCCGAGCAGCTCGAATCCGCCCGCGGCGATCTCGCCGCCGCCGAGGCCGCCGCCGAGGCGGTCCGCGCCGAGCAGCGCCAGGCCGACGCCGCCCGCAGCGTGGTCGCCCGCCGCCTCGCCGAACTCGGCGCCGCCGCCCGCAGCGCCGAAGCCGAGGTCGCCCGCCTCGCCCAGGCCCGCGACCGCGCCCAGTCCGCCCGCGAGAGCGACACCGCCGGACTCGAAGACCTCGAAGCGCGCCTCGACGAACTCGAATCCCTCCCCGCGATCGAAGAGCCCTCCACCGACGAACGCGACGTCCTCTCCCGCCAGCTCGACGCCGCCCGCCAGAACGAGATGGAGACCCGCCTGGCCGTCCGCACCGCCGAAGAGCGCGCCTCCGCGCTCGCCGGAAGGGCCGACGCCCTCGCCCGCCAGGCCCAGTCCGAACGCGCCGCCCGCGCCCGCGCCGAAGCCCGCCGTGCCGCCCGCGCCCGCGGCGCCGCCGTCGCCGCGCTCGTGGCCGAAGCCGCCGAGGAAGCGGGCGTCCAGCTCACCGACTCCCTCGAAGCCGCCGCGATCGAACGCGACAGCGTCTCCGCCGAGCAGTCCCGCCGCGAAGCCGCCCTCGCCGACCTGCGCACCCGCGCGGGCGCGACGGCCGCCGAACTCGAACGCATCACCTCCGCGGCCCACCGCGACGAGGTCGCCCGCGCCGAGCAGCGCCTGCGCATCGAACAGCTCGAAGAGAAGGCCGGCGCCGAATTCGGGGTCGACATCGAGACGCTCATCGCCGAATACGGCCCCGACCAGCCGGTGCCCCCCACCGCCGAGGAGATCGCCGCCGCCGAAGAGAAAGGCAGGCCCGAACCGCGGCCGGGCGACTTCGACCGGGCCCTGATGGAGAAGCGCGCCTCCCGCGGCGAAAGGGAGCTCAAACTCCTCGGCAAGGTCAACCCGCTCGCGCTCGAAGAGTTCGCCGCCCTCGAAGAGCGCTACAAGTTCCTCTCCGAGCAGCTCGAAGACGTCAAGAAGACCCGCGCCGACCTCACCACCGTCGTCAAGGAGGTCGACGACCGCATCCAAGAGGTCTTCGCCGAGGCCTTTGCCGACACCGCCCGCGAGTTCGAGAGCGTCTTCCAGACCGTGTTCCCCGGCGGCGAGGGCCGCATCCTGCTCACCGACCCCGAGGACATGCTCCACACCGGCGTCGAGGTCGAGGCCCGCCCGCCCGGCAAGAAGGTCAAGCGCCTCTCGCTGCTCTCGGGCGGCGAGCGGTCCCTGACCGCGCTGGCGCTGCTGGTGGCGATCTTCCGCGCCCGCCCCAGCCCGTTCTACCTGATGGACGAGGTCGAGGCGGCGCTCGACGACGTGAACCTGGGCCGCCTGCTCGACCTGCTGCGCCGCCTCCAGGAGAACTCGCAGCTGCTCATCATCACCCACCAGAAGCGCACGATGGAGATCGGCGACGCGCTGTACGGGGTGACGATGCGCTCGGGTGTCACGCAGGTCATCAGCCAGAAGTTCTCCCGCGAAGAGGACTGACACCCTCCCAGTACAGTGGGTTCGTGCGCGTTCGCCCGCGCGCTGAGAATCGAGATCGTCGCTGGAGGACTCCCTGTGGACAACCTGTGGATCTGGCTGGTCGCCGCCGTCGTGTTGGCCGCGGCCGTGGTCGGCATCGCCGTCGCGGTGCGCGCGTCGCGGTCGGCCGAGGTCGACGCCCCTGCCGAGGAACCGCAGGTCGAGGCGCCCAGCCCTGAGCCGGTGGCCGAGGAGGCCACCGCACCGGCCGCTGTGGCCGAGCCGCAGGTCGAGACCCCCGAACCGGCCGCGGGCCGCCTGGTGCGGCTGCGTTCGCGCCTGGCCCGCTCCAACAACGCGCTCGGCAAGGGCCTGCTCGCGCTGCTGGCCAGCGACAAGCTCGACGACGACGTGTGGGACGAGGTCGAGGAGACGCTCCTCTCGGCCGACGTGGGGATCGCCGACACGACCCAGGTCGTCGACCGCCTCCGCGATCGCGTCAAGGTCCTCGGCACCCGCGACCCCGAAGAGCTGCGCAGCCTCCTCAAGTCCGAGCTGACGGCCGTCCTCGAACCCGACCTGGACCGCTCGATCGCGACCGCCTCGCCTTCGGGTGAGGGCCCTGCCGTGATCATGATGGTCGGCGTCAACGGCTCGGGCAAGACCACCACGTGCGGCCGCGTGGCCCGCGTGCTCATCGCCGAGGGCAAGACCGTGATCATGGGCGCGGCCGACACGTTCCGCGCCGCCGCCGCCGAGCAGCTGGAGACCTGGGGCGCCCGCGTGGGCGCGAAGGTGGTCCGCCGCGGCGAGGGCGCCGACCCCGCCTCGGTCGCGTTCGACGCGGTCAAGGCCGGGGCCGACGAGGGCGTGGACGTGGTCCTGGTCGACACCGCGGGCCGCCTCCAGAACAAGTCCGGGCTGATGGACGAGCTCGGCAAGGTCAAGCGCGTGATCGAGAAGCAGGGCCCGGTGGCCGAGACGCTGCTGGTGCTCGACGCGACCACCGGCCAGAACGGCCTCCAGCAGGCGAAGGTCTTCGGCGAGGTCTGCCAGGTGACCGGGATCGTGCTCACCAAGCTCGACGGTTCGGCCAAGGGCGGGATCGTCATCGCAGTTCAGCGGCAGTTGGGCGTACCGGTTAAGCTGGTCGGACTCGGAGAGGGGCCGGACGACCTGGCCCCGTTCGAGGTCGGGGCGTTCGTGGACGCGATCGTCGACGGCGCCGACAGCTAGTCAGGACCAGAGGCACAGCGGAGACCGGTGAGCCAAGACGAGATCCCGCTTATTGGCGGCAACACGAGCACGGTCATCCGGCTGGGGGACACGGTCCGCCGGAACACCGGACCCTGGACCCCCGCGGTGCACGCGCTGCTGCGCCACCTCGACGGCGCCGGGTTCACCGGCGCGCCGCGGGTGTTCGGCATCGACGAGCACGCCCGGGAGGTGCTCTCGTTCGTGGAGGGCGAGCCGGGCAAGTACCCGCTCGCGCCGCACTGGACCACCGACGACACCATGGTCGCGGTCGCGAAGATGCTCCGCATGTTCCACGACGCGCAGTTCGGGTTCCGGCCCTCGCCCGGCGCGACCTGGCGCTCCTTCGGCCCCCCGCCGCCGGACACCGAGGTCATCTGCCACCACGACGCCGCTCCCCACAACGTGGTCTGGCGGCCCGACGGGACGCTCTCGCTGATCGACTTCGACCTCGCCAGCCCCGGCGCGCGCATCTACGACGTGGCGTACGCGGCCTGGACCTGGGTCCCGATCTTCACCGACCGCGACTCGATCACCTTGGGCTGGAAGAAACCCGACCGGGCCCGGCGCCTGCGCATGTTCGCCGACGCCTACGGCCTCTCCGACCGCGACCGCCAGCGCTTCATCAAGGTCATCCGCAAGCGCATCGTCGACCACATCGAAGGCATCCGCCGCATGGCCCAGGCCGGCGACCCGGCCTTCGAACGCATCGTGGAGAAAGGCCACCTCCGCCGCCCCGCCCGCGACCTCCGCCTCCTCGACGCCGAACGCTACATCCTGGACGAGGCCCTGCGCTGAGGCAGTGAAAGGCCCCGGCCGCGAGGACGCGACCGGGGCACCCCTTGAAGAAGGTCAGGCCAGCAGGTCGTCCGACCGGCTGAGCACGTACGCGGCCACGGCCCGGCTGAGCTCGACCCCGGCGAGGTCGGCCGCGCGCGAGTGGATGCCCGACCACACGCGCGCGTCGATGTTCTCGGTCGTGAGCGGATGCCAGGTCGTGTACGTGCGGGTGACGCCCGGCGCGCTCGGGCTCGGGATCGTGTACGCCGCGCCCGGCCCGTCGCCCACGAGCTGGGTGAGCACTTCCTCGGCCGAACCGGAGTAGGTGTTGTGCCCGCTCGGATAGTCCGGGTGGGAGGGCGTGACGTGCAGCGGGGTCCAGTCCGGGTCGGGCACGGTCTCGGGGTCGCCGTCGTCGACCGGCCCGGCGATGGCCGTGACCGGCCGCCACCACACGTGCGCGTACTTCGAGTCCGAGGTCGCGATCTGGGTGTCGACCGACGCGGTGTGGAACAGCGCCACCAGCGTCACCTGTTCGCGCAGTGAGCCCCGGTGGTGTTCCAGGGCCGCCCGCAGCACCGGGTTGTACAGCACGAACGAGCTGCCGAGCCAGAACTGCGCCACGTCGGTTTGCTCCTGGGTCCGCACGGCGCTGTCGAGCGCGCCGTACGCCTGGACTTCGGCCACGTCGGCCCGGTAGGCCGCCGAGCCGAGCGCCGGGGGAGGGTCGAGCCGGAACTGGTCGGCCGAGTCGAGCGCGAAGGGCACGGCGAAGCGGGTGCCCGCCTGCTGTCCCGGCCCGTGCGCGGGCGGGGTCGGCTGCCACACCCCGGGCCCGGCGGGCGGCGGCGTGTACGGCGGGTTCACCGACGCGGGGTCGAGCCCGTCGCCTTCGCGTTCGACCAGGAGCGCCTCGGCGCGGTCGGCGCCGGCCACGACGCCTTTGCGCTTGGCCTTGCCGTTCGGGACGCGTGCGAGCGCGTCGTCAAGGGCGGCATCGAGTTCGGTGGCCTGAGCGGGCGCGAGCGCGATGAGCGCGGTGTGCACCGCCGAGGCGAGCGCCGCCTCCCGGAAGTGCTTCTCGTTGACCCCGTGGGGGACTCGCCGTACGGCCCGCGCGGCGGCCAGCCAGGCGATGGCCCAGGTCCGGCTGTTGGTGACCTGCGCCGTGGCGGCGGTCGCGGTGACGGCCGCGTCGGTGACGTCGAACCAGGACAGGACCGCCGAATGGCGGCCCTTCCCGGCCGAGGCCGGGGACGCGGTGGCGGTGATGCCCGCCGCCGCGGCGACGGGCGCGGCGGCGATGATCGTGCGGCGTGAGACTGACGTGCGTGCGGCATCGTTGGAGGACATGGAGCTCCTTCGGTTGCGTGGTGGGGAAGTCGGGGACCGTGCCGACCGGTGCCTGTGCACCCGGTCGGGTCGGTGAGCGGACGCCGGATCGGAGGCGTCGTGGAGGCGCTGCGGCGGGAAGCGGCAGGGTTCTCAGCGACAGAGGGCGCTGGCGACGCGCATCTGGTCGACTTCGCGCCGCTGCACGAGTGTGTTGGCGGGCTTCATGAATCGACTATAACAGTATTCCTATCGGAATACTAGACATTGTGGGCCCGGATCACGCGGCGGTCCAGTGGAGTTCGCGAGAAGCCAAGGGGCCGTAAGGGGTCACCGCCGCGAGGTCGGCTCGGTGGGTGCCGCTGTCGCGGGGGATCGCCTTGGTGCGGTTCGGGAGCGGGGCGCCGTCCCAGGTGGCGGCCTCGGCATAGGGGTGGATCGGGTCGACGCGGATCGCGGCGGTTCCGGCTTCGGCCACTACGGCCACGGCGAGATCGGAGAGGCGCGGATAGGCGTCGCCCGCCTCGCGCAGGAGCCTCTCGGTGGGCAGGACCTGGCCGTCTTGGAACAGCGGCACGTAGCCTTCCGGGGCCCAAGCCGCACCCGAGACCGACGCGTGCGCGAAGTAGGCCGCCCACAAGTCCACGTCCTGAATCCCCGCGCGCCTGCCCACGTGGACCGGTTTCGCCGGGCGCTCGCGTCGCTGGAGTTCGGGAAGGCTCAACGCCGTCCCCGATTCGTCCACCCAGTACGCGCCGTGCTGCCCGTCCAGGAGCACCCACCGGTCGAGGTCGTCGATCCAGGCCTCGGCCACGGCGTGGCCCTGGCCGACGCCGTCGTGGTAATCACCGCGCCGCAGCCACACCCGCCGGGCCGGGACCTTCCGGGCGTTCAGGGCCTGCGCCAGCACGATCGAGTACTCGACGCACGAGTAGCGGGCCCCCAGCGCGACCTGTTCGAGCACGTCGAGCGCGTCCCCGGCGTTGATGCGCGCGTTCGCGTGCCGCCACAGGTCCGCCGTCCACGCCAGCAGCGTCAGCGCCGTGTCCCACGCGCCCGCCTCCGCTCCCGGCACCCGCGCCAGCAGCTGCCCCTCCCGGTGCGGCTGCGCCCGCTCCAGCACCAGCGCCGAGGCCGGGCCCGGCTCGGGCCAAGCGGTGATCCGCAGCGGCGGCTCGGGCACGTTCGCCTTCGCCCGCTCGAGCAAAGCGGCCCAGTCCGGGTCGGTCCCGAACGCCGCCGACAGCTCGGGCTCGAACAGGTCCGTCTGGTGGAACCCCGCCTCGATCGCCTCGTCCAGGCGCTTGCGCGCCCCCGCCAGACCGACCTTGTGGGCCGCGATCGACAGCGAAGGCGCCCACAGGTCCCGCCAGAACTCGGTGTCCGCGCGCAGCGTCTTCTCCAAGTCCAGGAGCGTCCACCACCGCGCGCCGCGCATCGCGTCCTGCGCCGCGGTGCGCACGCGGGCGAGCCGGGCGATTCGGGGCTGGGTCATGCGTATGAGCGTAGTCACCGCGAAGGCGCGCGCAAACCCCGTTGTGCCCGGGGGCCGCGGGCGCTAGAGTGAGCGGCATGATCCTTTAGAAGAGATGCGGCCGTGCGATGCATCGAGTGCAGCGGCCAATACGAGAGAAGCGCAATCCTAGAGACGTCGAGTCAGCGGGCCCACGGGCCGCCTCCGTTTCGCGCTCACGTCTCTTCACGCTCAATACCCGAGAAGGGGATCCGTATGACCAAGGAAGCTCCCGAGCCGCAGCACGACGAGAACGCCGAGCCGCTCAACCGCGAAGAGCGCCGCGCGCTCGCCCGCGGCAAGAAGACCGGCAAGGCCAAGCAGCCGATCGGCAAGAAGTCGAACGTGCGCTCGCAGATGCCCAAGGGCGGGCCGGGCAAGTTCCAGCTCCCCACCAAGAACGGCTAATACGCGCGAAGAGCGGGCGGGAGACCACAGGTCTCCCGCCCGCTCTGCGTCTTCGGTCAAAGCGCTTCGCAGGTCACGGCCGGAGTAGCGGCAGCGCCGGTCGCGATGAACCCGAACGCCTCACGGCTCTGGCCGCTGGCGACCGAACCGTTCCAGCCCACGTCCTGGGCCGTCACGTTCGCCCCCGAACTGGTCAGCGTGGTGTTCCACGACGAGGACACCGCCTGCCCGGCGGGCCATGACCACGTCAGGCGCCACCCCTCCAGCGCGCCCTCCGAAGCGGTCACGTCGACCCGGCCCTGCCAGCCCGAACCCCAATCGTTGACCACGGTGATCGCCGCCGAGCAATCGCCCTCGACGGGCTCGGTCGGCTCATCGGTGGTCGGGGGGTCGGTCGGGTCGGTCGGGTCCGGGTCGTCCCCGAACACGCTCGCCCGCTCGGCGGTGTTGACGATCCCGTACTGGGACTCGAAGATCGCCTCCCCGGCGGTGGTGATCTGGGAGGGATCGAAGTTGAGGAACTGGTCGAGGATCGGGTCGGAGTTGCCCGAGTAGGACCAGCCGATCCAGCCGATCCCGCGCGCCTGGGCCTCGGCCTGGATGGTCTCCCACGCCACGGTCTCACCCTGATGGGTGTAGGCGTACTCGCCGACGATGAGCGGCAGGTCCATCGCCTCGAACGCGTCGAAGTAGTCGACGACCGACTGCGCGGTCCCGTACACCTGGTACATGTGGATGGAGAAGAGCGTGTTCGCGTCGGAGTCGGCGGCGAACACCTGGGGAGCGTTCGCGAGCATGACCTGCTGCCAGTCCTGACCCCAGTTGGGAGCGTCGACCACGAGCGTGTGCTCGAAGCCGATGTCCCTCATCCGCTCGATCGCGTCGATGGTTGCCTGGGTCCACTGCCCCGCGTCGGTGTTGCCGATCGGCTCGTTGCCGATGTTGACCAGGATGTAGGCCTCCTCGCCCGCGAGGACGTCGTACACGCCCTCCCAGAAGTCGACGGCCTCGTCGAGGGTCGCCGCCCCCGACTCCTCCCCGTAGCCGGTCGTGTCGTGGACCTCCAGCACGCAGATGACCCGCTGCGCCTTGCACTCGGCGACGATGTCGGCGACGCGGTCGGGGGTCGTGATGCCCCAGTCGCGCTGGCCCGAGCCGAGGACGACCCGGATCGTGTTGGCGCCGAGGTCGCTGATCTCGCCGTAGCTGTCCCACTCTCCCTGGTACCACACGTCGGGGTGGGTGGAGCCGCGCATGATGAACGGATTGCCGTTGGCGTCGATCAGCTGCGTGCCGTCGATCGTGAAGCCGCCCTCGGTCTGGGCGCTGGCCGGCAGCAGCGTCCAGATGCCGGCGAGGGCGACGGTGAGCGCGGTCAGACCGGCGGTGAGCCAGGTTCTGACCGCGCTTCGTTGGCGGGGCCCGGAGGCCCCGGTGAGGGTAGTCGTCATCGAACTCCTTCTCTCTTGATGAATCGGTTCACCCGATCTCAATATAGAGAAGCATATATATGTATGGAGGTCAATACAAAGAAATGCGATCCCCTGTGGCGCAAAGTGACTCGATGCGCTTAACGCAACTGAACCGCGAAAGCGCCTCATGCCACCGCCGGCCCGGTCGAGCCGCGGGGCGACAGCGACGCCGTCGGGCACCGGATCGACGGGGCCGGTCCGGCCCCCGCCGCGGCCGGGTCCTTCAGCCTGGCGAGCAGCAGTTCGGCGCTGCGCGAGCCGTACGCGGTCACGTCCCTCGTCAGTGAGGTGAGCGTCGGATGCGTCAGGCGGCACAGCGGCGAGTCGTCCCAGGCCACGATCGACAGTTCCTCGGGCACCGCGATGCCCAGCTCGTGGGCCACGCCCAGGCCCGCGATGGCCATCACGTCGTTGTCGAACACGATCGCGGTGGGCCGGGGCGTCGAGGTGAGGTACCGCCGGGTGATCCGCGCGGCCTGCTCGCCGGTGTAGTCGGCGTGGATGCTCTGGAACGACTCCAGGCCCAGCCGCGCCGCCGCCTCGCCGAACCCCGAGTCCCGGTACGTGGTGTGCAGCAGGTGCGGCAGGCCCGCCACCCGGGCGATCCGCCGGTGCCCCAGCGCGTACAGGTACTCCAGCACCTCGGCGCACGGCTCGTGGTCGTCGTGCCACACCGACGCGAGCCGCTCGCTCTCGATCGGGCCGCCCACGGCCACCGCGGGCAGCCCGAGCGCCGGGACGGCCTCCACGCGCACGTCGTCCACATGCAGGTCGCACAGCAGCACCCCGTCGACGCGCCGCTCGGCCCACCAGCGCCGGTAGACCTCCAGCTCCTCCTCCTGCGTGACCACGAGCTGGATGGTCAGGCCGAAGGACTCGGCCGAGAGCTTGGACTCCATGCCGCTGATGAGCTCCATGAAGAACGGTTCGAGGCCGAGCACCCGGGCGGGCCGCCGCAGCGCCAGTCCGACTGCCTGCGCGGTCGACGCCGAGAGCGAGCGGGCCGCCCGGTTGGGCACGAAGCCCATCTCGGTGGCGATCGCGAGGATCCGTTCCCGGGTCGCCGCCGAGACCCCCGGCCTGCCGTTGAGCGCGTAGGAGACCGCACCTTTGGACACACCGGCGGCCTGAGCGATGTCGGCGATGGTCGGGCGTCTGGTCATGTGGGCTCCTCGTCGGTGTGGCGTCGGCTCGCGGTGCGGCGCGAGTGCCGGGTCGCTACTCGATCGGTCTGATCTGGGTCAGCATCCGCACGGCCCCCAGGCCCCACATCTCCTGCCAGAAGTTGGAGATGACGCCCGGAGTCTCTGAGTTCTCGGAGGGCCAGTTCGTCCACACCGCGTTGCTCGCCTGCGACCACGCACCGTTGTACCAGATCGGGATCGCGGGAAGGTCGCGCAGCGACATCCGCTGGAGCTCGGCGATGAGCTCGGGGTAGCGCGGGTCGTCGGTGGCGACCGACGCGAGCTCCTGGGTGAGCTCCCACGCGTCCTCGCTCTCCCAGCGGGAGAAGTTCGCGTTCTCCTGGGTCTCGCCCACCGGCAGCTCGAACAGGTACCGGTAGTGGCTCCACGGCGAGTTGGTTATACCCGAGTAGTTGTTGATGAGCAGGTCGAAGTCGCCCGCCATGCGGTTCGTGTCGACCTCGGCGGCGTCGATGAACTCCTCGGTGACGTTGATCCCCACGTCCTGGAGGTCGCGCGCGATCGAGCGGGCCGCCTCCTCCCAGTCGGTCCACCCGGCCGGGACCACGAGCTTGAGCGCGAACGGCTCCCCTTCGAGGGTCTCGACGAACCCGTCGCCGTCCTCGTCCTTGTACCCCGCGTCGGCGAGGATCGTCAGCGCCTGCGAGGACTCGAACGTGAACCCGTACTCGCCCAAGGCCCCCGAGTCGTAATAGCGTTCCCAGATCGGCAGCAGCCCGGTCGGGCTCGCTTCGGCGACGATGCCGCCGTAGACGGAGTCGACGATCTCGCCGGGGCTGATCGCGAAGGCCATCGCGCGGCGGAACTCCGGGTCGTCCATGGGTTCGCGGGTGGTGTTGGGGATGAGCATCGCGGTGTTCGCGGCGGTCATGAACGGCGGCCGGTCGTAGTAGGTGCTCAGTTCCGGGTCGCCCGAGAGGAAGTCGGAGATCCCCGGCAGGAAGTTGTTCGCCAGGTCCAGGCTCCCGCCCACGAGCATGTTGAGCGTGTCGGCGTTGGAGGGGGTCACCAGGTCCACGATGAATCTCGGCCCCACCTCCATCCCGAGCGCCTTGGTGGCCCACCAGCCCTCGCGCCTGACCCACGCGATGCGGCCCTCGTCGAAGCTGTGCACCTCGTACGGTCCCGAGACGACCGGCGCCGAGTCGAGGTTCCCGGTGAGCAGGTCCTCCTCGGAGTACGCCGAGTAGACGTGCTCGGGGAGGATCTCGTTGGTGTAGATGAAGTTGTCCCACTCCTGGTGGCGCGCTTCGCTGAAGCTGAACCGCAGCGTCAGGTCGTCGACGATCTCGACCGCGTCGAGCCAGTCCCAGACCGCCCCGTTGGGCGCGCCGTCGATCTTGGCCAGGCCGAACGTGAAGGCCACGTCCTCGGCGTCGAGCGCCTGGCCGTCGCTCCAGGTGGTGCCGCTTCGCAGCTTGAGCACGAACTCCAGGTCGCCGGTCCACTCGCCGGACTCGGCCAGCCACGGGGTGAGGCGCTGCTCGACGGTGTCGAACAGGAAGAGGTATTCGTAGCCGAGGCCGTTGAGTCCGGTGACCTGGCCGGTGGTGAAGGGGTTGAAGTCGCCGGGCGGGCCCCAGGCCGTGCCGGTGGTGTAGAGGGTCTCCCTGCGCGGGAACTCGTCGATCGTCAGCTTGCTCGGGTCGAGGACGGGTGAGGGCTCGTCGTCGGTGCACGCGGAGGCCGCCAGGGCCGCCGTGGCGAATATCGCGGGGAGGGAACGCCGCTTTGTCATGTCGCACTGCCTTCGATGTGTGGGGGTGGCCTGCCTCGCTGTCTGCCGGTGTGTACGTCGGAGCAGGGTGCCGACGCCGGGGCGGGTGCGCCCCGGCGTCGGCGGGGGTCATCCGGTGGCCGCCCAGTGGCCGTCGCCGACCTTGGTGAGCGGGGGCGGGTCGATCTCGCGGTCGCCGTCCGGTTCGAGCGGCTCGGGCTCTACCGGGTCGTCGGACCACTTGCGGTGCAGCTGCGGCACCGAGGCGAGGAGGTTCCTCGAGTAGGG
Organism: Glycomyces sp. NPDC046736; assembly: GCF_040645615.1. NCBI lineage: Bacteria > Bacillati > Actinomycetota > Actinomycetes > Glycomycetales > Glycomycetaceae > Glycomyces > Glycomyces sp. NPDC046736. The sequence goes on from NZ_JBEYYO010000007.1 coordinate 111,944, forward strand.
GTGGCGGGGGTCTGAGAAGACCTTCCCGGTCTCGCCCATCTCGACCACCGCGCCGTGGCGCATGATCACGACCCGCTCGCTGATGTAGTTCGCCAGCGAGAGGTCGTGGGTGACGAACAGGACGCCCAGGCCCTGCTCGCGCAGTTCGGCCAGGAGGTTGAGCACGTCGATGCGGGTGGAGGCGTCGAGCATCGAGATGATCTCGTCGGCCACCAGCACCTTGATGTCGAGCAGGAGCGCGCGGGCGATGAGCATGCGCTGGAGCTGCCCGCCGGAGAGCTGGTGCGGGTACTTGCCCAGCACCGAGCCGGGGTCGAGCCGTACCGACTGGAGGACCCGTTCGAGCTTCTCGCGCCACTCCTGGCGCCCCACCTGCGGGAAGTAGGACTCGCGCACGGTCTCGAAGACCCTGTCGGCCTTGAAGATCGGGTTGTAGCTGGAGAACGGGTCCTGGAACACGCCCTGGACGTTGCGGTAGTACTCCTTGCGCTGCGCGTGGCCCTTGGCGGTCACGTCGACGCCGTCGAGCGTGATCGAGCCGCGCGTGACCGAGGTCAGCTGGAGCACCATCTTCCCGATGGTGGTCTTGCCGCTGCCGGACTCGCCCACCACCGAGAGCACCTCGCCGGGGGCCACGTCGATGCTCACGTCCCGCACGGCCACCAGGCGTTTGGAGCCGAGCGCGCCGACCCGGTAGGACTTCCACACGTTCTTGAGTTCGAGCATGTCAGACCTCCGCCTTCCAGCACGCGACCTCGTGGCCGTCCTGGACGGCCACGACCGGGGGCTCCTCGGCGCATTCCTCCGAGGCCAGGGGGCACCGGTCGCGGAAGCGGCACCCGGTGGGCGGGTTGAGCAGGTGCGGCGGCTTGCCGGGGATGCTCTTGAGCCGCTCGTCGCCGTATTCGAGCCCCACTTCGGGCAGCGCCCCGATGAGCGCCTTGGTGTAGGGGTGCTTGGGCGATTTGATGATCGTCTCGGCCGGGGCCTTCTCCACGATCCGCCCGGCGTACATGACCATGATGGTGTCGGCGATCTGGTAGACCAGCGAGAGGTCGTGGGTGACCACGATCATCGACTTCACGAAGCCCATGTCGCGGAACTTGACGAGGGTCTCGGCCACGGCCTTCTGGTTGGTCACGTCAAGGGCCGAGGTCACCTCGTCGGCGATGAGCAGGCTCGGGTCCAACAGGGTCGACAGGACCATGACCACGCGCTGCTTCATGCCGCCGGACAGCTCGATCGGGTAGTTGTCGAGCACCTTCTCCGAGAGCCCCACCAGTTCGAGGCGGCGCACCAGCTCGTCCTTCAACGCGCGGTACGACTTCCCGCGCGACTTGAGGAGCTCGGCGGTCATCTTGCCGATCTTGCGGGTCGGGTTCATCGCGCTCATCGAGTACTGCGGGATGATCGAGACGCCCTTCCAGCGGTGGGCGTTCATGGCGCGGTCGTCGCCGATCGGCAGTTCGTCGCCGTCGAGCACGGCCGTGCCGCCGACGTGCCGCATGCGGCCGTCGAGGCGGATGAGGCTCTTGCCGAGGGTGGTCTTGCCGCAGCCGGATTCGCCTGCGAGGCCGACGATCTCGCCGTCGGCCAGCGAGAACGACACCCCGTCGAGGGCGCGCACGTCGCCTTTGACGGTGCGGTAGTGGACCCGCAGGTCCTCCACTTCGAGTGTCATTACATCTCCCTCAGTTTCGGGTTGAAGACCTCGTCCAGGCCGACGTTGGTGATGTACAGCGCGCCCACGATCGCGGTGATCGCCAGGCCCGGCGGTACGAACCACCACCACGCTCCCAAGTGGAGCGAGCTCCACGCCATCGACTGCTGCATCATGGTGCCCAGCGAGACCGCGTTGGTGGGCCCGAGGCCGATGAAGTCGAGCATCGCGGCGAACAGGATCGCGCCGCCGAACAGCAGGATCATCGACATGAGCAGGTAGGAGGCCATGTTCGGCATGATCTCGCGGACGATGATCTGCGGGGCCCGCTTGCCGGTGAGCCTGGCCAGGTCCACATAGTCCCGGTTGCGCAGCGTGAACGTCTGGGCCCGAACGGCTCTGGCGACCCACGGCCACGAGAACGCGCCGATGATGATCGCCTGCGTGACCACGCCGCGCACCTCCAGGTAGGAGCTGATGACGATGAGCACGGCCAGCGCGGGGAGCACGAGCACCACGTTGGTGATCATGTTGAGGAGCTCGTCGACCAGGCCGCCGCGGTAGCCGGCGGTGAAGCCCACGGTCAGGCCGATCACGAACGCGATGCCGCCGCCGAGCGCGCCGACGAGGTAGGAGGAGCGCAGGCCGTGGACGAACTGCACCCACACGTCCTGTCCGAAGTAGGTGGTCCCCAGCCAGTATTCGCCGTTCGGCGCCTGGGACTTCGGTCCCACGTACTCCATCGGGTTGTCGGACATGAAGAACGGCCCGATGAGTCCCACCAGCAGGAACAGGAGCACGATGGACATGCCGACCGCGACCTTGGGGTTGCGCAGCGCGAAGTACAGGTGCTCGTTGCGGCGGCCGAGGGGTTCGGTGGCCATGACGACTTCGGCGCTCATGACTGGCCTCCTTCGAGTCCGAGGCGGGTGCGGGGGTCGACCAGGACGTACACGACGTCGGCGAGGAAGTTGAACAGGAGCACGCCGATCACGATGAACAGCAGGATGCCCTGGAGCAGGAAGAAGTCCTGGTTGGTGACGGCGTTGAGGAGCAGGCTCCCCAGGCCGGGGTAGGCGAACACGACCTCGGTGACCAGGGCCCCGCCGACCACCACGCCCAGTTGGAGCGCCAACCCGGTGATTTGGGGCAGGACCGCGTTGCGGAAGGCGTAGCGCCGGATGAGCCGGGTCGGTGCGCCGAGTGCCGAGAGGTAGTTCGAGTAGTCCGATTCGAGCTCGTAGATCACGAGGTTGCGCATGCCGATCGCCCAGCCGCCCAAGGCGACGATGAAGAGCGAGAGGAACGGCAGGAACCAGTGCATGACGAGGTCGACGAAGAACGTCCAACTCAGGTTGGGCGTCATCGCGAAGCTGTAGCCGCCTGCGACGGGGAACCAGCCGAGGATGATGCCGGCGACCCAGGCGAGGAGGATCGCGAGCCACATGTAGGGCACGGCGGTGAGCACGTAGCCGACCGGCAGGACGCCGTTGTCGAGCCATTTGTTGCGTGCGGCCTTGGCCCCCAGGGCGTTGCCCACGACCCAGCTGAGCAGGATCGAGGGGAGCAGGAGTGCGAGCGTGTACGGCAGCGCGTCGAGCACCACTGAGGACACCGGGGAGGGGAAGGCGTAGACGCTGACGCCGAGGTCGCCTTGGAACAGCGCGGCCCAGTAGTTGAGGTACTGCTTCCACATCGGCACGTCGAGGCCGAAGACGTTGTCGAAGTAGGCGCGCATCGCCTGGGAGGACTCGACATTGGACACCGAGTTGCGGGTCAGCATGCGCGAGACGGGGTCTCCGGGCATGAGGCGCGGGACGGCGAAGTTGATGGAGACGGCGATGACGAACGTCAGGCCGTAGATGAGCAGCTTGCGGCGGAAGTATCGGCCCATGTGGCCAGACTCCTAAGATCGGGCCGAGGGCCGGCGTCCGCATCGCGGCGCCGGCCCTCGGGGAGGCTATCCGGCCAGTTTGAGTTCGGTCAGCATGTAGATCGAGCCCATGTTCCACATGTTGTTCCAGGCGCTGGGGAAGACCTTGGGGGAGTCGCCGTCCTCGGAGGGCCAGTTGGTCCACACCGAGTTGTTGACCTGCGACCAGGCGCCGTTGTACCAGACCGGGATCGCGGGCATGTCGACCAGCGACAGGCGCTGGAGTTCGGAGAGGATCTCCTGGTAGCGCGGGTCCTCGGCGGCGGTGGCGGCGAGCTCCTGGGTGAGGGTCCAGGCCTCTTCGTTGGTCCAGCGCGAGAAGTTGGCGGTGGTCTGGGTGTCCAGGACCGGCAGCTGGAACAGGTACCGGAAGTGCGTCCACGGGGTGTGGCTGGTGCCGGTCCAGTTGTTGAGCATGAGCTGGAAGTCGCCGGTGGTGCGCGAGTCGTCCACGGCGCCTGCGTCGATGAACTCCTCGGTGACGTTGATGCCGGCGGCCCGCAGGTCGGCGGCCATGGAGCGCGCGGCCTCCTCCCAGTCGGTCCAGCCGGTGGGCACCACGAGGCTGAGCGCGACCGGCTCGCCGGACTTGGTCTCGACGAAGCCGTCGCCGTCGGCGTCCTCGTACCCGGCCGCGGCGAGGATCGACTTCGCCTGGGCCGCGTCGTAGGAGAACCCGTGCTCGTCGAGCACGGCCTGGTCGAGGTACTTGTCCCACATCGGGAGGAGCCCGGTCGGGTTGGACGCGGCCACGAGTCCTGAGTAGACCGAGTCGACGATCTTGGCCGAGTCGAGCGCGAAGGCCATGGCGCGGCGGAACTCGGGGTCGTCGAGCGGCTCGATCGTGGTGTTGGGGATGAGCATCGCGGTGTTGGCCGAGAGCATGTACGGCGCTTCGGCGTAGTAGGTGCTCAGGTCCGGGTTGGAGGCGATGAGCTCCTGGATGCCGGGCAGGAAGTTGTTGGACATGTCGAGCTCGCCCTGCGCCATGAGGTTGAGGGTGACCTCGTTGGAGGAGTTGACGATGTCGACGATGAAGCGCGGCGCCACTTCGAGGCCGAGCGCCTCGGTGGCCCACCAGTCGTCGCGCTTGACCCACGCGAGGCGGTCCTGGTCGAAGCTGTGGAGCTTGTAGGGCCCAGTGACGACCGGGTCCTCGTTGGCGCCGGTGAGGATCTCCTCTTCGGACAGCTTGGAGAAGACGTGCTCGGGGAGGATCTGCTCGGCCCACAGGAAGTTGTTCCACTCCTGGTGGCGCGCTTCGGTGAAGGTCACCTTGACGGTCAGCTCGTCCACGACCTCGACCGAGGAGGTCCAGTCCCAGATGTTGTGGTACGGCACCGCTTCGACCTGGCCGAGTTCGAGCGTGTACTTGACGTCGTCGGCGCTGAGCGTCTCGCCGTCCGACCACTTGACGCCCGAGCGCAGCTTGATCGTGTAGACGAGCTCCTCGGTCCATTCGCCGGACTCGGCGAGCCACGGGGTGAACTCGGTGGTGTTCGGGTCGAACAGGAAGAGGGTCTCGTAGGCGAGGCCGTTGAGGCCGGTGGCCTCGCCGGGGGTGACGGTGTTCCAGTCCGCGGGCGGGCTCCAGGCCGTGCCGGTGGTGTAGAGCGTCTCGTTGCGCGGGAACTGGTTCATCGACATGTCGTCAGGGTCAGCGCTCCCACCGTCGTCGCTGCAGGCCGCGGTGGCCGCGACGGCCGATCCCGCCGCGATGGTGAAAAGGGTGCGTCGTCTGGTCATTGTGGTGTGCTCCGCTTCGGTTCGAGGGATGGCCGACGTCCGGCTGAACCCGGCCGGGACGACGAGGAGGGACGAGATGATGTGACCACCGGCATGTTAACCGGGTCAGTGATGGCACTGAATCACGAGAAATCTTGTCTGTCAAGTGCCGGTTGTGGGAACAGGAGATCTCGGCCTGAAAACCCACCTTGAAACCAGGTTGAAACCTGAGGTCTCAGACTACGCCACCACAACCGCGTCTACCAGTGCTTCTGTCCCTCGGCAGGTCACAACCTATGGACATATGTGATTTCAATTTGGTCAAGACTGCGAGGCGATATTGACGAACGACGCTTCGGCCTATATGTTCAGGCCCACTTACACGGTTAAGTTCTCAAACCGGACGCGCTCCGTGGGAACGCTCTTCTCACTTTGCAAGGTCCGGCACCCCGCCCCTGGCGAGCCCCAGGCATAGTTGGCACCGCGGCGCAGGCGTCCCGAACCGGCCGCGACCACCGATCAAGGCAGAGGAGTCCCTTTGAGCGCCAAGCGAACGCTGCACGAGAACTGGACGGTCACGGGAGCCCCCGGCACCCCGGTCCCGGCCCTGGACGTGCCCGCCGCCGTCCCCGGCGAGGTCCTGGCCGACCTGCTCGCCGCCGGCCTCGTCGCCGACCCCTACCTCGACGACGCCGAGCAGCGCCTCGCCTGGATCGGCCGCACCGACTGGACCTTCCGCACCGAATTCGACTGGGACGGCACCGACGCCGACGGCATCGACCTCGCCTTCGACGGCCTCGACACCGTCGCCCGCGTCAGCCTCAACGGCACCGTCATCGGCGAGAGCGCCAACATGCACCGCCGCTACCGCTTCGACGCCGCTCCCGCGATCCGAAACGGCGCCAACGAACTCGAAGTGGCCTTCACCTCGCCGTACACCTACGCCGAAGCCCAGCGCGAGCGCCTGGGCGATCGCCCCAACGCCTACGACGAACCCGGCAACTTCATCCGCAAGGCCGCCTGCAACTTCGGCTGGGACTGGGGCCCCAATCTCGCCGGGGCCGGCATCTGGCGCGACGTGCGCCTCGAAACCTGGAACACCGCCCGCCTCGACGAAGTCGTGCCGCGCACGACCATCGAAGGCGACACCGGCACCGTCGCATTCGACGTGCGCCTCCAGACCGCCGCCGACACCGAACTCGAACTCGCCTGCGACGCGGGCGGCCACCGCACCACCCTCACCGTCCCCGCCGGGACCACCACCGCTACCATCCGCGTCGAAGTGCCCCAAGCCGAGCGCTGGCACCCGCACGACCGCGGCGACCAGCCGCTCTACCCCGCCACCGTCACCGTCCGCTCCGGCGGCGAGGACCTCGACGCCTGGACCGGGCGCGTCGGCTTCCGCACCGTCGAGCTCGACACCGAGCCCGACGAGCACGGCCGCCCCTACAACCTCAAGATCAACGGCGAAGTCGTGTGGGTCAAGGGCGTCAACTGGATCCCCGACGAGGCCCTGTTCAGCCGCATCGACCGCGACCGCCTCAAACGCCGCCTCACCCAGGCCGTCGAGGCCGGGATCAACTTCGTGCGCGTATGGGGTGGCGGCGTCTACGAGTCCCAGGACTTCTACGACCTGTGCGACGAGATGGGCCTCCTGGTCGGCCAGGACTTCGCCTTCGCGTGCGCGGCCTACCCCGAAGAGGAACCCTTCTGGTCCGAAGTGGAGGCCGAAGCCCGCGACAACCTCGCCCGCCTCGCCCCCCACCCCAGCCTGGTCACCTGGACGGGCAACAACGAGAACCTCTGGGGCTGGCACGACTGGAACTGGCAGTCCCGCCTCGAAGACCGCACCTGGGGCGCCGGCTACTACCTCGACCTCCTCCCCAAACTCACCGCCGAAGTCGACGGCACCCGCCCCTACTGGCCCGGCAGCCCCTACTCAGGCGACCGCGACCTCCACCCCAACGAGCAGGCCCACGCCTCCGTCCACATCTGGGACGTGTGGAACGAGATCGACTACAGCCGCTACCGCGACTGGAAACCCCGCTTCGTGGCCGAGTTCGGCTACCAGGCCCCGCCCACCTGGGCCACCGTGCGCCGCATGGTCACCGACGAACCGCTCGAAGCCGCCTCGCCCGCGATGCTGTGGCACCAGAAGGCCGACGACGGCCAGGCCAAACTCCAGCGCGGCCTCGACGCGCACCTCCCGCCGGTGCGCGACTTCGACGACTGGCTCTACTACACCCAGGTCAACCAGGCCCGCGCCATCAAGCTCGGCATCGAGTACTTCCGCTCGCTCCAGCCCTACTGCTCCGGCGCGATCGTGTGGCAACTCAACGACTGCTGGCCCGTCACCTCCTGGGCCGCCGTCGACGGCGAAGAGCGCCGCAAGCCCCTCTGGTACGCGCTGCGTGACGTCTTCGAAGACCGCATCGCCACCTTCCAACCCAGCGGCGACGGCCTCGACCTCGTGGTCGTCAACGACTCGGCCGAGGCCTGGGAAGGCGTCATCGGATTCTGGAAGTGCGACGAGCAAGGCCGCATCCTCGGCCGCGCGCTCGTCAAACTCGAGATCGACCCGCGCGACACCGCCGTCCTCGGCCTCGACCCCCAGACCCTGCCCTCCGACGGCGAATTCCTCGTCACCGGCCGCGACGACATCCCCCGCGCGACCTGGTTCACCAAGGAGGACAAGGACATGGACTGGCCCCAGGCCCGGTTCACCTCCGAGACCACCGTGGACGGCGACCAGGTCTCGGTGACCGTCACCGCCGAAACCGTCCTGCGCGACCTGTGCCTGTTCGCCGACCGGCTCGACCCCGACGCCCTCGTCGACAAGGCGCTCCTGACCCTCCTCCCCGGAGAGCAGGCCACCATCACCGTCACCAGCGCCACCATTGCCGCCGACCCCGAACTGGCCGCCGCGCTCACCAGCAAGCCGGTGCTGCGTTCCATCAACGACTGACGGTGACCGACAGCGACGCGCGACCACCGGCAACAGCGACCGAAGACTGACAGAGACCGATATCCGACAGCAGACGCGCGGGAGGCCCTCCTTCCGCGCGTCTCCTTCTCCCACAAGCGAAAACGACCCGTTCGGGGGTCCCGGAATGTCGTACCCCGGCAATAAAATCGAAGGGTGCCCGACTCTCCGACCGCCCCGCGGACCCGCACCCCGCGCGCGCTGATCCTCCCCGCGACCGCCCTCCTGTGGGCCGCCGCGATCGTGTGGATGGCCGCCGACGCGGGCACCGCCTGCGCGAGCGGAGACTGCGGGCCCGCCGAACTCATCGCCCAGACCCACCAGCTCTTCGTGCCCGTGCTCCTCGGCGGACCGGTCGCCATGCTCGCCGCCGGCGTCGCCCTCAGCCCGCCCGGCAAGCGCTACCGGCCCGCCTGGTACCTGCTCGTGGTCATCTGGTTCTGCGTCCCGCCGGGCCTCCTGCTCGACGCCATCGCCTCGACCATCGCCCACACCAACTCGCCCGAGCCGCTCTCCGACGTCGACCGCACCGCCGCCACGCTGAAACTCACCGTGGCCGGAGCGGCCGCCGTCCTCGCGCCCGCGGCGCTGGCGGTCGTGACGTATCGGCGCGGGTACCAGACCTATGCGAGGGTCCTCGGCGCGGTGACGATCGCGACGGCAGTGTGGTTCACCGTCCAGGCCTGCTCGCCGCCGGTCTAAGCCGGGTCGGTCGGTTCGGCCGCTTCGAGCGCGGCCTCGCTCGCCTCGGGGCTGGTCACTTCGGGACTGGTTACTTCGGACGGCTCCTCCGCGGGCTCCTTCGGCTCGTCCTTCACCGGCATCGGGAACGTCTGCGCGGCCCGCAGACCCTGCTGCACCAGTTCGTATCCGATTGGCAGCGCGGCCGCGTCGGGCAGGTCGAGGTCGAGTCCGAGGTCGTCGGCCAGGCCGCCCTGCTTGCCGAGCTTGACGACCACCGGGTGCTGGGACCGGTTGGGCGCGTAGCACCACTTGGGGGAGGCCAGGCCGAAGTCGCGGGCGATCATCATGGCCGCCACGGCCGCCGGGCCGTCGATGAGCATCGCGGTCGAGCGCACCGCGGCGGTGAAGATCGCCGCGGCCATCGCGCCGATCGCGGCCCCGCCCAGGCGCGACACGAGCGCTTCGGGGGTGCGCTTGAAGCCGCGGTTGAACGCCACGTGGTCGCGCAGCGCGGAGATCCGGCCCATCCAAGCCGAGTCGAACACCGAGCCGCCCGGGGCGTGCAGCTGCGGGAGGTAGGAGGTGATGTCCTCCTTGGCGATGTACGCGCACACCCCGACCGCCGCGGTGGACGCGCCCGCGCCGATGCCCGACACCAGCAGCAGGTCCGCGCCCGCGTCGATCGCGCTGTCGGCGCTCTCTCGGCCCAGTCGCAGCGCCGCGTCGAGTTCGGTCTCGTCCAGCAGCGGGCCTTCGACCCCGGTGCTCGCTCCGGTGCGGACCACCGTGACCGGCAGCGAGGACCGCGAGGCCTGCTCGGCGAGCGTGCCCTCGCCGCGTTCGAGGGCCGCGGCCTGCGCCTGGACCGGGGCGTAGTCGCCGGAGTCCCAGCCGGCGGGGTACTCCCCGGCGAACAGGAGCATCCGCGGGGACGTGAACGGGATCGGGGCGTCGGTGGCCTGCATGCGGGCGGCCCAGCCGACGGCGGCGCCGAGCCTGCCGAGGCCGGCGCCTTCGATGAGCGCGTCCTGGAGCCGCGCGTTCGCGCGGGTCGTCCACACTCCGTTGGGGAACTTCGCTTTCAGGTCGGCGAGGGGCCCGGCGTCGGTCGTCTGTGTCACGGCACAAGGCTAGCGCGAGAGCGGTGGGGCACAATTGCCAAGTGACCACCATCGAGTTCGCCAAGGGCCACGGCACCGGCAACGACTTCGTGATCGTCCCCGACCTGGAGGACGCCCTTCCGCTGAAGGACGCCCAGGTGGCGGCCCTGTGCGACCGCCGCTTCGGCATCGGCGGCGACGGCCTGCTGCGCGTGGTGCCCTCCGAGGACCCGGCCGCGGCCTATTTCATGGACTACCGCAACGCCGACGGCTCGATCGCCGAGATGTGCGGCAACGGCGTGCGCGTCTTCGTGCGCTACCTCCTGGAGCAGGGCCTCGCCGAGGGCCCGGTCGTGCCGCTCGCCACGCGCGGTGGCATCAAGACCGTGCACGTCGAGGGCGACGAGCTGCGCGTCGACATGGGCCCGGCCGAGTTCGGGCCCGCTTCGCAAGCCTCGCTCGACGGTTTCGAGTGGCCCGGCCAGGCCGTCTCGATGGGCAACCCGCACCTGGTGGTCCAGCTCGGCGACGAGACCGAGCTCGAACACCTGGAGCTGTTCCACCAGCCGCGCTACGACACGACCGTCTTCCCCGAGGGCGTCAACGTCGAGTTCGTGACCGGCTCCGCGCCTCACGTGCGCATGCGCGTCCACGAAAGGGGCGTGGGCGAGACCGCCTCCTGCGGCACCGGCGCCTGCGCGGTCGGCGCGGTGGCCCTGCGCCACGCGGGCCAGGACACCGGCACCTGCCGAGTCGACGTCCCCGGCGGCACCCTCACCGTCACGGTCACCGACGAGACGCTGTTTCTCGCGGGCCCGGCAGTGATCGTCGCAGAAGGCACCTTCCGCCTCTAACCGAAAGAAAGGGCCCCGACGCATTCGCGTCGGGGCCCGCTCGCTTTCGCCTCGCTCAGCGCATGACCTGCTTCACCGCTGCCGCCACCGCCGGGGCCACGTTCGGGTCGAACACGCTCGGCACGATGTAGGTGGCGTTGACCTTCTCGGAGCCGACGCAGTCGGCGATCGCGGTCGCCGCGGCCACCGCCGCGTCGTCGTTCCAGCCTCGCGCCTGCGCGTCCAGGAGCCCCCGGAACACGCCCGGGAACGCGAGCACGTTGTTGATCTGGTTCGGCTGGTCCGAACGCCCGGTCGCCACGATCGCCGCGTACCGCGCCGCCTCGGTCGGGCTGATCTCCGGGTCCGGGTTGGCCAGCGCGAAGACGATCGGGTCCTTGGCCATCTTCGCCACGTCGGAGCCCTTGAGGATGTTCGGCGCGCTCACCCCGATGAACACGTCCGAGCCCTCGACCGCGCCGGCCAGGTCCCCGGAGTAGTCGTGCTTGTTGAAGTGCTCGCCGAGCCACTTCCAGGTCTCGTTGTCGCAGTCGAGCTTGGAGTGCAGCGCCCCGTCGCGGTCGACGGGGATGATGTCGCCGATCCCGGCCTTCTCCAGCAGCCGCATGATCGCCGTCCCGGCCGCGCCGCAGCCGACCACGGTCGCCCGCACGTCGGCGAAGTCCTTGCCGACCACCCGCAGCGCGTTCGTGAGCGCGGCGAGCACCACGATCGCGGTGCCGTGCTGGTCGTCGTGGAACACCGGGATGTCGAGCCGTTCGCGCAGCCGCGCCTCGATCTCGAAGCAGCGCGGCGCGGCGATGTCCTCGAGATTGATCCCGCCGTACGTGGGCGCGAGCGCCGCCACGATGTCCACGATCTCGTCGGTGTCCTGCGTGTCCAGGCACACCGGCCACGCGTCCACGTCGCCGAACTTCTTGAACAGCGCCGCCTTGCCCTCCATGACCGGCATCGCCGCGGCGGGCCCGATGTTGCCCAGGCCCAGCACGGCCGAGCCGTCGGTGACGACCGCGACGGTGTTGCGCTTGATCGTCAGCCGCCTGGCGTCGTCGGGGTTCTCGGCGATCGCCATGCACACGCGGGCCACGCCGGGGGTGTACGCCATGGACAGGTCGTCGCGGTTGCGCAGCGGCACCTTCGGGGTGACCTCGATCTTGCCGCCGAGGTGCATGAGGAAGGTCCGGTCCGAGACCTTCTTCACGTCGAAGTCGGGCATCGCCTCGAGGATGTTCGTGACCTGCTCGGCGTGCGCGGCGTCGGAGGTGTCGCAGGTGAGGTCGACGGTCATGCGCTTGTTGTCGGAGCCCACGACGTCGAGTGCGGTCACGATCGCGCCCGCCTGACCGACCACGGTGGCGAGGCGTCCGGCCGCGCCCGGGTCGGCCGACAGGGCCAGTCGCACCGTGATGGAGAACCCGGCGCTGGGTAGACGCGCTGCACTCATGCTGCTCCTCGATTTGTCGACTTCGTTGAAGACGCGTTGTGGGATGTCGCCAATAATGCCACCGCCCGCCCGGGGTCCGCTCGTCCCGGGGTCTGGGAATCGGGTGCGCCACTGGAGCGCGGAGCCGCCATGGTGAAGCCCGTCAATATCGGTTCGCGGTTGTCACCTGCGCGTGTCAAGCTTGAGGCAATGCACCGAGAACACATTGACACCCACGAGGACTTCCCGTCCGCCGGCTCCCCCTCGACCGGGGAGCTCGACCTGGAGGCCCGCCAGGCGCTGCGGCGCGTGGCCGGGGTCGCCTCCACCGAACTCGAAGACGTCACCGACGCCGAGTACCGCCGCCTCCGCCTGGAGCGCGTGGTCCTGGTCGGCGTGTGGACCGAAGGCACGATCGGCGACGCCGAGAACTCGCTCGCCGAGCTCGCGCAGCTGGCCGAGACCGCCGGTTCCGAGGTCGTCGACGGCCTCATCCAGCGCCGCAGCAAGCCCGACGCGGGGACCTTCATCGGCTCCGGCAAGGTCAAAGAGGTCAAGGAGACCGTCGAAGCGCTCGGCGCCGACACAGTGATCGCCGACGGCGAGCTCTCGCCGGGCCAGCTCATCGCGCTGGAGAAGGCCATCAACGTCAAGGTCATCGACCGCACCGCGCTGATCCTCGACATCTTCGCCCAGCACGCCAAGAGCTCCGAAGGCAAGGCCCAAGTCGAGCTCGCGCAGCTCCAGTACCTGCTGCCGCGCCTGCGCGGCTGGGGCGACGCCATGAGCCGCCAGGGCGGTTCCAACGGCGGCGTGGGCCTGAGGGGCCCCGGTGAGACCAAGCTGGAGACCGACCGCCGCCGCATCCGCGCGAAGGTCGCCAAGCTCCGCCGCGACCTCGCCAAGCTCACCGTCACCCGCGAGACCAAGCGCGACTCGCGCACCCGCAACCGCGTCCCCGGGGTCGCGATCGCCGGGTACACGAACGCGGGCAAGTCGAGCCTGCTCAACGCCCTCACCGGCGCGGGCATCCTGGTCCAGGACGCCCTGTTCGCCACCCTCGACACCTCGACGCGGCGCTCGCGCACCGCCGAGGGCCGCGAGTACACCGTCACCGACACGGTCGGGTTCGTCCGCCACCTCCCGCACGCGCTGGTGGAGGCGTTCCGCTCGACCCTGGAGGAGGTCGCCGAGGCCGATCTCATCGTCCACGTCATCGACGGCGCCCACCCCGACCCGCTCGGCCAGGCCGAAGCGGTGCGCGAGGTGCTCGCCGAGGTCGGCGCCGAGGAGATCCCCGAGCTGATCGTGGTCAACAAGCTCGACCTGATCGACCCGGACGACCTGCTCCAGCTGCGCTCGGACTGGCCCGACGCGGTGTTCGTCTCCGCGCACTCGGGCGAGGGCATCGACAAGCTGCGCGCCGCCATCGAGCAGGCGCTCCCGCAGGCCAGCGTCACGCTCACCGTGTGCGTGCCCTACGTCCGCGGCGACCTGGTCTCGCGCCTGCGTTCGCGCGGCGAGGTCCTGACGACCGAGCACCGAGGTGACGGCACCGTGATCACCGCCCGCGTCGACGAGGCATTGGCCGGTGAATTGCGAGCGTTCGTCCTGGAAACCGACTGAATGGCAGTGGTCCTGAACATGTCTCATGGGGGTCCCGCCGCCTACACGGCGTGTTCTGGAACACTTGCGTGATGCGAGAGCGCCGTGTGGGCCGATTGGCCCTGCCCGCGCGGGTCGTCGCCGGGGTCGTAGGTGTGCTCGCCCTGGCAGCGACCGCGTCCCCTGTGCATGCCCAGGACGAGGAGTCCGGCGGTGGCACCGTGCTGTGCAATCTGCACGACGTGCAGAGCCCCGCCGGGATCACCTCCGCCGGTGACGACGGCTGGTGGATCGTCTCCTCCCGGAACGGCCAGGACACCACGCTCTCGGTCGACCGGGTCGGCGAGGACTGCTCCGCCCGCCGCGACGACGAGGCGTGGATCGAGCACCAGCCGCTGGACCCGCAGGGGCTGTTCTTCGATTCCCAAGGCGGCCAGTACCTCTGGGTCGGCGACATCGGCGGCGCGACCGACCGCGACTGGATCACCCTCAACCAGCTCGACCTGGGCGACCTCGGCAACAGCGCCTTCTGGCGGTACGTCTTCCCCGGCTCCTCCAAAGAGGTCGAGTCGTTCATCCTGCTTCCCGGTGAGGGGAAGCACCCCCTGTTCTTCACCTCCGAGAACGGCAAGTCCACCCTCTTCTCCACCAGCGTCGCGAACCAGGAGTACGACACCCCCCTCGAAGAGGTCGGCACCGCCGAGCTCTCCGAAGGCGGTTCGGTCACCGGCGCGGCCCTGAACGCCGACGCCACCAAGATCGCCCTGCGCACCGAGAACGCCGTCTACGAGTGGACGGTCGAAGGCGGCGACGTGGTCGCCGCGATCACCGGCACCGCCCCCACGGTCACCCCGATCACCGCCGAAGGCACCGCGCAGGACGTCGCCTACGACGCCGAAGGCAACTTCCACGTCCTCTCGGCCACCGGCGGCGACGACGGAACATACGGCACCATCACCTCCTACGCCCCCGCCGCCCCGGCCCCGGCCGACGACGCCCCCGCGAGCGACGAGGAGACCCAGGCAGCCGAGAAGGCCGGCCCGAGCCTGCTCGACCGCATCCTGGGCCTGGGCTTCGACACCATCATCAAGATCCTGGCCGGGATCGCGATCCTCGGCATGTTCACGATGGTCATGGGCATCGTGGTGATCCGCAAGCACCGCAAGGCCCATGCGGCGGCCGTCGCCGACGAGGAGTCCGACGAACTCGGCTTCGCCGCCGAGGAACCGGCCTTCGGGCGCGACGACGAACCGTTCATGCCCCGCGACGACGACCCGATCGACCTCGGCATCGAGTCCGGCCAACCGGACCCCGACCTCGGCCAGGTCGCCCGCGGCAACGTCTACGGCGGCGCCCGCCCCGAGCCCACCGGGAACGTCTACGGCGCGCAGCCCGAACGCACCGGCAACGTCTACGGCGGCGCCCGCCCCGAGCCCGCCGGGAACGTCTACGGCGCCCGCCCGGCCGAACCGGTCGGCGGCGGTGTCTACGGCGGCCCCCGCCGCGACATGGCCCCACCGCCTCCCCAAGGCGGCGTCTACGGCGCGGCCCGCGAGGAACCCCAGTACGGCGCGTTCGAAGGCGGCGGCCACGGCAGCGTCTACGACAACGGCTCCGGCCAGTTCTTCACCGTCCGGCCCGAGCCCGGCGGCGCCGCGAACAACCACGGTTCCCGCCCCGAACCCACCGGCAACGTCTACGGCGCCCGCCCCGCGGGCGGCGCGGTCTACGGCGGCGGTTCGGGCCAGGGCTTCGCCGACCGCCCCGCGAATGCGGGACGGCCCCCTGAATCCGACGAAGGCTATTGGGGTCCGCCCGGGAACGGCCCGCGGGGAAACGGCCCGAGGAACAACGGTTCGACCTACGGCGCCAACGGCGGCGGTTCCACCTACGGGGGATCCACGTACGGCCGGGGACGCTGAGCCGCGGGGTTCGAACTACGACGGGGGAGTAGCCGGGGCTCGCGCCCCGGGCACCGCGACGTTTCGGAGCGGAACGCTCAAATCTTCCGGAGGACGGCCACGACTCGGCCGAGGATCTCGGCCTGGCTGGCGTCGATCGGGTCGTACAGGGCGTTGGCCGGGAGAAGCCACGGCTTCCCGTTCTTGCGCTTCCAGGTCTTCACGGTGGCCTCGCCGTCGATCATAGCGGCCACGATCTCGCCGTTGAGCGCGTCGGGCTGCTGGCGCACGACCACCCAGTCGCCGTCGGTGATGGCCGCTTCGACCATCGAGTCGCCCTTGACGCGCAGCAGGAAGTGCACGCCCTCGCCCACGAACTCCGCGGGCAGCGGCATGACGTCGTAATCGCGCTCCTCGGCCAGGATCGGCTGCCCGGCGGCGATCTCGCCGACCATCGGCACGTACCGCGGCCGCGGGTGCTGCGAGCAGGTCTGGACCCCGCCCGGCGTGGACTGGCGCACCCCCACCGCACGCGGCCGACCGGCCAGGCGGTTGAGGTAGCCCTTGCGTTCGAGCTGCTTCATTTGGTAGGCCACCGACGAGGCCGAGGCGAGCCCGACCTCCGCGCCGATCTCGCGGACGCTGGGCGGGTACCCCTTGTTGTTGATGAACTCCTCGATGTACTCGAGGACTTGCTGCTGCCGACGCGTCAACTTGCGCGTTTTCGCTCGGGCTGTGGTGGTCTCGCTGGCCACAGGAGGCTCCTGTAAGACAAATGGGACGGTATGTCTGATTCCGACAATGTAACTCAGGTGCGGTGTCAAGTCAAACATTCGTGCGACGTCGGCGTGTCGCCGCGCTGGTCGGAATGTGTTTCGCCGCAGGTTCACCCGTACGGGTGAACGATACTCCGCCGCAAGGTGGTTCACTGGAGCCCGCCCCCGAACTCCTCCATGATCACGGCGAATCGCGCTGCGCTATCCTTGCACTAGATCTTGTGGTTTGTTGTATCGTCTCTCACTAGGTGTTGGGGTTTGTGTGCCGCTCGGTACGGGTACCGGCAGACTGTCCCAAGGTGCGGCATCCCGACACCGGCTGAGGCGCCGCCGGACCTGAAGAGACGATGGCACTAGAAGGAGACTAGCGATGCGTTGCCCTTACTGTCGCCATCCCGACAGCCGCGTGGTCGACTCGCGCGACGCCGACGACGGCAAGCTCATCCGCCGCCGCAGGGTCTGCCAGGAGTGCGAGAAGCGCTTCACCACGGTCGAGGAGTCCATCCTGGCCATCGTCAAGCGAAGCGGCGCGACCGAACCCTTCAGTCGCAGCAAGGTCGCCAGCGGCGTCCTCAAGGCCTGCCAGGGCCGCCCGGTCAACGCCGACGACGTGGCGAAACTGGCGCAGGCGGTCGAGGACGAGATCCGCTCCAGGGGCGTGGCCGAGGTCAACAGCAACGAGGTCGGCCTGGCCATCCTCGGGCCGCTGCGCCAGCTCGACGAGGTCGCCTACCTGCGCTTCGCCAGCGTCTACCGCGGTTTCGAGTCGCTCGAGGACTTCGAGGCCGCCATCGCGCAGCTGCGCGAAGAGCACGCCGCCCGGGACGCCGGGCAATGAACGCCGCACGGCACACGCCGTAGAACACCAGTACGATTCCCGCACGACCAGGCATGAGCAGACAGGGGCGAGACATGCCGAAGACCACCAAGGCCGCCACAGGCGCCGCCAAGACCATCGCGAACCGTCCGCAGGCCAAGGGCCTCAAGGTGGAGCGCGTCTTCACCACCGACGGCGTCCACCCGTACGACGAAGTCAAATGGGAGTCGCGCGACGTCGTGATGACCAACTGGCGCGACGGCTCGATCAACTTCGAGCAGCGCGGCGTGGAGTTCCCGGAGTTCTGGAGCCAGAACGCCACCCAGATCGTGACCTCGAAGTACTTCCGCGGCGCCGTGGGCACCCCGCAGCGCGAGACCGGCCTCAAGCAGGTCATCGACCGCGTCGTGCAGGCCTACCACCTCGCGGGGGAGAAGTACGGCTACTTCGCCACCGCCGAGGACGCCCAGATCTTCGCCGACGAGCTCACCTGGCTGCTGCTCCACCAGTACTTCAGCTTCAACTCCCCGGTCTGGTTCAACGTCGGCACCGCCGCGCCGCAGCAGGTCTCGGCCTGCTTCATCCTCAGCGTGGACGACACCATGGAGTCGATCCTCGACTGGTACAAGGAAGAGGGCATGATCTTCAAGGGCGGCTCGGGCGCCGGGATCAACCTCTCCAAGATCCGCTCCTCGGCCGAGCTCCTCTCCTCGGGCGGCAACGCCTCGGGCCCGATCAGCTTCATGCGCGGGGCCGACGCCTCGGCGGGCACCATCAAGTCCGGCGGCGCGACCCGCCGGGCCGCCAAGATGGTCGTCCTCGACGTCGAGCACCCCGACATCGAGGCGTTCATCGACACCAAGGCCCGCGAAGAGGACAAGATCCGGGCCCTGCGCGACGCCGGGTTCGACGTCGACCTCGGCGGCGAGGACATGTTCTCGGTCCAGTACCAGAACGCCAACAACTCGGTCCGCGTCTCCGACACCTTCATGAAGGCCGTCGAGGACGGCACCGACTACGCGCTCACCGCACGCCTGACCGGCGAGGAGATCGGCCGCCGCGACGCCCGCGAGGTCTTCCGCCGCATGGCGCAGGCCGCGTGGGAGTGCGCCGACCCGGGCATCCAGTACGACGACGTCATCAACGCATGGCACACCAACCCGAACACCGACCGCATCTACGCGTCGAACCCGTGTTCGGAGTACATGAGCCTCGACGACTCCTCGTGCAACCTGGCGAGCCTGAACCTGATGAAGTTCCTCGGCGAGGACGGCTCGTTCGACGTCGACCGCTTCGTCAAGACCGTCGAGTTCGTCATCACGGCCATGGAGATCTCGATCTCCTTCGCGGACTTCCCGACCGAGAAGATCGGGCAGACCACCCGCGACTACCGCCAGCTCGGCATCGGGTACTCCAACCTCGGCGCCCTGCTCATGACCTCGGGCCACGCCTACGACTCCGAGGAGGGCCGCGCCCTCGCCGCCGCGGTCACCGCGCTCATGACCGGCGTGTCCTACCGCCGTTCGGCCGAGATCGCCGGGGCCGTTGGCCCCTACGCCGGGTACGAGCGCAACGCCGAACCGCACCAGCGGGTCATGGCCAAGCACGCCGCCGCGGCCGAGGCCGTGGCCACCTTCGGCGATGTGGACGCCACGGTGCTGGAGGCCGCGAAGGCCGAATGGACCCGCGGCAACGAGCTCGGGGCGCTCAACGGCTGGCGCAACGCGCAGGCCAGCGTGCTCGCGCCGACGGGCACGATCTCGTTCATGATGGACTGCGACACGACCGGCATCGAGCCGGACCTGGCGCTCGTCAAGCACAAGAAGCTCGTCGGCGGCGGCTCGATGGAGATCGTCAACCAGTCGGTGCCGCACGCGCTGGACCGCTTGGGCTACAAGCCCGAGGAGCGGGACGCGATCGTCGACTACATCGCCGACCACGGCCACGTCGTGGGCGCGCCCGGCCTGAGCGAGGACCACTACTCGGTGTTCGACTGCGCGATGGGCGAGCGGGCGATCTCGCCGATGGGCCACGTCAACATGATGGCCGCGGTGCAGCCGTTCCTGTCCGGGGCGATCTCCAAGACCGTGAACGTGCCCGAGTCGGCCACGATCGAGGACTTCGAGGAGATCTACTTCCAGGGCTGGAAGCTCGGCCTCAAGGCCCTCGCGGTCTACCGCGACAACTGCAAGGTGGGCCAGCCGCTCTCGGCCAAGAAGAAGGAGGTCGAGCAGGCGGTCGAGGCCGCAGTGGAGCAGGCCATCGCCACCGTCGAGGCTCACACTCCGGTGCGGCGCAAGCTTCCCAAGAAGCGCCCGAGCCAGACGATCTCGTTCTCGGTGGGCGGCGCGGAGGGCTACATGACCTCCTCGTCCTACCCCGACGACGGGCTCGGCGAGGTCTTCTTGAAGATGTCCAAGCAGGGCTCGACCCTCGCCGGCGTCATGGACGCGCTGTCGGTGTCGATCTCGATCGCGCTCCAGTACGGGGTGCCGCTGGAGAAGTACGTCGAGAAGTTCACCAACATGCGCTTCGAGCCCGCGGGGATGACCGACGACCCGGACATCCGGATGGCGTCTTCGCTGGTCGACTACATCTTCCGGCGTCTGGCGCTCGACTACCTGCCTTACGAGGAACGCGCCGCGATCGGCATCCTCACCACGGCCGAGCGCACCGCCGAGCTCAACGGCGAAGACCCGTCCAAGGTCTCCCAGCCCGAGGTCGACCTGGAGGCCCTCCGCGCCTCCGCCCCGATCGAGGTCAGCGAGGCCGTGACCGACCGCGCCCAGTCCGAGCAGGCCAAGGCCGAGCCCAAGCGCCTCGACATCCTCAACTCGGCCCAGACCCGCAGCGCGGACGCTCCGCTCTGCATGAACTGCGGCACCAAGATGCGCCCGGCGGGCTCCTGCTACGCCTGCGAAGGCTGCGGCGCCACCAGCGGTTGCAGCTAAACCCGCACAGCAATAACCAAAGCGGGGCCAGGAGCGAACCAGCTCCCGGTCCCGCTTTCGTTGTCCGGTTGTGGGGGTTGGGGTTCGGGCGGCGGCGACGACGAGGTGGGAGTGGGGCGGGGCTCTCAGTGGGCCCTCGGGGAGGCCGGGGTTGGGGTTTGGGCGGCGGCGACGACGAGGTGGGAGTGGGGCGGGGCTCTCAGTGGGCCCTCGGGGAGGCCGGGGTTGGGGTTTGGGCGGCGGCGACAACAGGGTGGGGGTTGGGTGGGGTTGTCGGCGGGTCTCGGGGAGTCCGGGGTTGGGGTTCGGGCGGCGGCGACGACGAGGTGAGAGCGGGTTGGGGTTGTCGGCGGGTCTCGGGGAGGCCGGGGTTGGGGTTTGGGCGGCGGCGACGACGAGGTGAGGGCGGGTTGGGGTTGTCGGCGGGTCTCGGGGAGTCCGGGGTTGGGGTTCGGGCGGCAGCGACGGCGGGGTGAGGGTGGGGCGGTGTTTGCGGCGAGGTGCGGCGGGCAGGGGGTTTGGCCCGGTCCCTTAGAAGGGGATCGGGCTGAGGGATTCGGTTTGTTGGGTGGGGAGCTTTGGGCTTTGCGGCGGGGGATCGGGTTGGTCGATGGTGAACCTTTTGCGGGTCTTGGCTTTTGATGCGAAGGCTTTTCGCCAGGCGTTCTCTGCTGCCAGGGAGTTGAGTTCGGATTTGAAGGCAGGGGAGAACTCTGCGGGTGTTAGGCCGGTGGCGAAGTCTGAGCTTCCTTTGTCTTCTGCCCATTCGGAGTCGAGGGTTCCCGATGGGGTGTGAGTGATCTTTGCTTTGCCTGGGCTGAGTTTCGACACTTCCCATTGGGCGGTGTGGATCCTGCCGTGGTGGAAGCGGCAGAGGAGGATCAGATTCTCGGCGTTCGTCTTTCCGCCGTCGATCCAGTGTTCTACGTGGTGTGCCTCGGTCCAGGAGACCGGGCTGGTGCAGCCGGACCAGGCGCAGCCGTTCTGTTCCAGTTCGAGCTTGCGGCGGAGGGCCGTGTTGGGGAGCCGTTCTTCTCGGCCCAGTTCGAGGACTTCGCCCTTGTCGTAGTCGAAGACCGCCGGGATGACACCGGCTTCGCAGGCGAGGTGACGGGCCTTGGACACTGCGACGGGCTTGCCCTCCAGGCGGGGCGTGCGCTCCGGGGCAGTGCTCAGGTCGATCTGGTTTCGCAGGACCTCTACGTCAGCGGTAAGCGTCAGGGTCGCTGTGTGGCCGTGGCGCTTCGGGGCCCTCGCGTCGACCCCGTAGGAGGTCAGCATTTGGTGCAGGGCCTCAGCGTTGCGGTTCGAGGCGGCGGGAAGGACGCCGTCTTCGTCGGCTTCGTCCTGGCGCGGCGGCGGGACCGCTGTGCGGAGCAGGTTCGCGAAGAGGGCCCCTGTGTCTGCGGTGAGGCGACCGTCGATGTCCCACATGCCGTCCGGGCGCTGGTTCACTTCGAGCCAGGCCAGGGACTGCTGGCTGAGGTCGTCCAGGAGCGCCTTGTCGTCGAGCAGGTTCGCGATGATCGTGTCGAGGTGGTCGCGCACTTCTGCGAAGGGAGCGTGGATGCAGTACTCCCGGATCAGTTCCTCCGGGGAAGCGCAGGTCTCGCCCGGGGTGAAGGGCGACTCCACGGGACCATCTGCGAAGGGCACTCTCGCGTACACGGCCATGCCTTCGCGCTCAAGGCGGCGGGAAGCATAGGCGACCGCCTCAAGCTGAGCTGAGCCCGAGAGGGCGGCCTCAGTGAGGGCCTTGAACTTCGGGGCCAGACGAGCCACTGAGGCGATGTCGCCCGCGACCGTGCGATGGAAGCTGAAGGACTCGCAGATCCAGTCCCGGATGCCCGAGAAGCCGTCACGGGACTTGTGGAGACCGGCTGAGGTGTAGGCGATGGTGGCCCTGAGGGCAGCGGCTTCGAGCTTGCGGGAGTGGCGGGCGAGGGCCGTCAATTCGGAGAGCAGGGACTCGATCTGCGGTGCCATGTGCCACCTCCCTAAGGCGAACTATTGCACTTAATTTGACTAACTGTTCGATATGTCAATGATGCCTCGGGGGGAAGGCTGGTGTCATCACCGAAGTGGGTAGAGAGTCCTCATGTTTGTGCCAACCCCCAACGCCCGCAACGAATCCGCCGCCAACGCAGCAGAGGCCGAAGGCCCGCCGACACACCCCACCCAACCTCCCACCTCTTCGTCGCTGCCGCCTGAACCCCGACCAAGTCCCACCCGCACCCCGCGAACCAACCCAGTCAGCGCCCCCACCCCTCCGCCGCCGCCGCCCGAACCCCAACCCCCACCGTCCCTCCAAATCCCCGTCGACTTTCCAGCACGACCGTGCTATTTTTCAGGAGTGCGCAAAGGAGAACTCACCCGCCAAGCCATCCTCGACGTAGCCGTCAGGATGGCCCGGTACAGCGGCCTGTCCGGTCTCACCATCGGCTCGCTCGCCGCCGCCGCCGACATGTCGAAATCAGGCCTCTACGCGCACTTCAAGTCCAAAGAAGCGCTCCAGCTCGCCTGCATGGAGCGCAATTCCGAGCAGTTCCGGGACGAGGTCTTCCGGCCCGCGCTCGCCAAGCCGCGCGGTGTCACCCGCCTTCAGGCGCTCATGGAGCACTGGATGGCCTGGTACTCGCGTCCCGGCGGGTGCCTGTTCCTCGCCGCCGCCGCCGAGTTCGATGATCTTCCGGGGCCGTTGCACGACCTCATGGTCGCTGAGCAGCGGCAGATGATCGACTCCCTCGCCCGCATCGCCACCACCGCGGTCGAGGCGGGGGAGCTCGACGAAGACACCGACGTCTTCCAAGTCGCCCAAGAGGTCTTCGGCATCCTCCTGTCCTACAACTGGATGAGCCGCATCCTCTCCTATCCCGACGCCTCCGAACGAACTTGGACGGCGTTCAACCGGCTGATCGACAGTCACGCCACCAGCCTCTGACCAGGAAGGCAACACTCATGGCCGCCAACTCCCAGGCCCCCGTCGTGAAGAAGAAAAGCACGACCGTTCGTGCCCCTTGGTACGTGCGCACCGGGTTCGCCGCCGCCGAGCACATCGCGCCCGGCCCCGCCGCCAAGCTCCTGTGCGAGCTCTGGTTCCGCCTCCCCGGCGGCCCCGACAAGCGCCTGCGCGGCGACGCCCCCGCCGGGTCCACCGTGTTCGAGCTCGAATGCCTCGGGACCAACGTGTGGGGCTACGACTGGGGCGAAGGGCCCCTCGTCTACCTCGTCCACGGCTGGGGCGGCTCCACCGGCGACTTCAAGTTCATCTCCGCGAACCTCGTGGCCGCCGGTTACCGCGTGGTCGCCTTCGACTCCCCGAGCCACGGCAACTCAGGCCCCGGCCCCTGGGGCGACCGCCACTCCAACGGCCTCCACCTCATCGAAGCCATGTCCAAGGTCGCCGAGAAGTTCGGCACCCCCTACGGCGTGGTCGCCCACTCCATGGGCTGCATTTCCTCCCTCCACGGCCTGACCATGAACGGCGTCGACCTCGACGAGCTGCGCCTGGCCATGCTCGCCCCGTTCATCGGCGGCGTCGAGGGCTTCGCCGACACCATCGGCGCGATCGTCCCGGTCGGCCCCCGCATGCTCAAGCGCCTCGTGCCCCTCGGCGAAGCCAAGGCCGGCATCAAACTCGAGGACTTCTCCCTCAACGGCCTCGACGTCAACGCCGAGGCCCTCATCGTCCACGACCGCGGCGACCGCCCCAACCCGTTCCGCCACGGCGAGGGGCTCGCCGCCGCCTGGCCGGGCAGCGACCTCATGGCCACCACCGGCCTGGGCCACCGCAAGGTCCTCGCCAACTCGGCCGTCAACAGCCGCATCACGCAGTTCTTCAACCAAGGACGGTAAGACGAAGCGGGGGCCGGATCGAAAGATCCGGCCCCCGCTGCTCAGCGCTTCTTAACCTTCGTAGTGGATCGTCAAACGAGTCCACGCACCGATGTTGATGTAGGTCCCATCGCCGACCGGGACCTCCACGTTCGGCGCCAGCGGCTCGTCGGAACCGTTGAGGAACGTCCCGTTCGAGGAACCGACGTCCATGATCGTCCACGACCCGTCCGGCTTGGCGTACAGCCGCGCGTGCTGCGCGCTCACACCAGGGTCGGCCACGTCGCCCGACAAGTCGATGTCCGGGGTGACGCCGCGCTTGGCGCTGTAGCGGCCGATCGTCAGCTCGCCCTTGTCGAGCGGGAAGCGGCGCGGCTTCGCGAACGACGGGTACTGGAGCTGCGAGGCCCCGTCCGAGGCCGCGACCTTGTTGAAGTACCCCTGGTCCGCGGTGACCGCGACGCCCCAGCGGGTCGCCGACTGCCCGGGAGGGGCGTAGTTCGAAGCCAGGTCGCTCGGCTGCGCGTCCGGCATCGAGAACCCGCCGGTCGGCGAAGCCGAAGGCGGCGCGGACGTCGGAGCGCCGAACGGCGCGGCCGGCACACCCGGAGGCGGTCCGGGCGGAGCCGAGGTCGGCGCGGCCCCGTAGGCCTGCTGCGCGTACGGGTCCTGCCCGTAGCCGCCGCCCTGAGGCTGCCCGTACGGGTCCTGCTGTTGCGGCTGCCCGTAAGGGTCCTGGCCGTAGCCCTGCTGCGGCTGTGACTGCCCGTAGGGGTCTTGCCCATACCCCTGCTGGGGCTGCTGCCCGTAAGGGTCCTGCGGCTGCGACTGCCCGTACGGGTCCTGCTGTTGCGGCTGGCCGTAAGGGTCCTGGCCGTAGCCCTGCTGCGGCTGTGACTGCCCGTAGGGGTCCTGCCCGTAACCCTGCTGGGGCTGCTGCCCGTAAGGGTCCTGCGGCTGCGACTGCCCGTAAGGATCCTGTCCATAGCCCTGCTGGGGCTGCTGCTGCCCGTACGGGTCCTGCTGCTGCGGCTGGCCATAGGGATCTTGGCCGTACCCCTGCTGCTGGCCCCCGTAAGGGTCCTGCTGCGGCTGCCCGTACGGGTCGTTCGGGGCGTAGCCCTGCCCGAAGGCCGGCGACTGCGGGGGCTGGCCTTGCTGCCACGCCGGGTTGGGCGTTCCGCACTGCTCGCAGAACTGTGCCTGCGGAAACGCTCCGCACGCGCACTGGTACCCGCCCGGCTGTGGGGCACCGCCGTAGGTCGGCTGGTAGGTCAAGGTCGTCCCCCTCCAAGCATTTGGGTGTACTCGGCCTCGCTGACGACACCGAGCAGCGGGGCGGTCTCGTCACCCTGGACCGGAGCGTCCTGGTCGGCGCTCTCGCGAGCGCGTTCGTCGACCTGGACCGAACCGGGGGATTCGAGTTCCACCACCGCGACACTGATGTTGTCATGCCCGCCGTTGGCGAGCGCTTGTCGTGTCAACGCTACCGCCTTGTCGCCAACGCCGCCCTCCGGCAGTGGCAGAAGGTCGCCATCGTCATTGAAGTAACGCGACAGGCCATCGCTGCACACTACGACATGCCCGCCTCCCAGATCGACGCGGAGGAGGTTCGGATTGAGCGTCGGGGCGTCCGCGCCGAGCCACGCGAGCAGGGCTTTCGCGTACGGATTCTTGTACCGCTCGTCGTCGGGTGCCACGCCCTGATACTCCAGGCGGGCCTGGATCGTGTCGTCCACCGTGAGGCATCTCGCCTCCTTCTCCCCGGCCCAGTACGCCCGCGAGTCGCCCACCCAGCACAGGATCGCCTGGTTCCCCTCGACGACCACCGACACGAACGTCGAGGACGGCGGCGAGTTCGGGTACTGCTTGCCCACCGCGGCGACCGCCGAGTGCGCCGCGGCCACGCCGCGCCGGGACGCGTCCTCGGCCGAGAGGCCCTCGCCGAGAGCGGCGCGGATCTCTGTGACGGCCGCCTCCACCCCTGCGAGTGAAGCCCGCTCGGAGTCCGACGCGCCCGAGACGCCGTCGCAGACCACGGCGATCTTGCGCCCGTCGTCGGCCAGCGCGATCGCGATCGAGTCCTGGTTGTAGTGGTGCCGGTGCCCCACGTCGGTGGCCGCGCCGATGCCCGGCAGCAGGAACGACGTGTGGTCGTCGGAGCCGCCGGGGTGGTTCGGGTTCTCCTCGGCGGCGGCCGAGGACAGCCACGCGGCCGCTTCGGCCTGGACGGCGAACTCTTCGAGGTCGCCGCCGCAGTCCTCGCAGTAGCGGCCGAGGTCGGCGGCGAGTCCGCATGCGGTGCACCGCTTCGCGGCTCCCATGGTCGGTGAGGGCTGCATGTGGCTCCTTCGCTACAGCATCGTGCGGGGGCGGTGGCGGTTGGCCAGGTCGAAGTAGTACACCTGGTCCTCTCTGCGGGTGCAGGCGTGGGCGAGGTCCCTATAGGCCCGCTCCAGCGCGAATCGCAGTTCTCGCTCCTCGGGCTGCGCCCCGAAGACGCGCGGTTCGTGGGCGGGCCCGGTGCGCTGCACGGTCTCCAGCGCGAGGTGGAGGATCCGGGTGGACACCAGGTGCCTGCGCCGCGGTTCGAGTTTGAGCTCGTCGAGGCGCCCGGCCATGTGGTGCATGTCCAGCAGCGACGGCGGCGAGGTGCGCGAGTGCAGGGCGGTCTGGATGGCCGCGGTCTGCGCGATCCCGTACTGCGCGGAGGTCTTGGGGACCTGGTGGAGGGTGGAGATCGCGTCGGTGGAGTTGCCTTCGAGGTCGAGCAGGCGCGCCCGCCCGTACGCGGCGGAGACGAACCGGTGGTCGCAGGTCCAGATCCGCGTGTAGTGCGGCAGCGCGAGGTCGCGGCGCCCCGCGAGTTCGGCGCACGCGGCGAGCGCGAGCCGGGGCGCGAACTCTCCGGGGAGGTGCGAGTAGACCGCGTCGAAGTGCGCCGCGGCGGTGTGGAAGTCGCCCGCCAGCAGCGAGATGAGGGCCCGCATCCACGTGACCTGCCACGTGTTGCCCTCGCGCTGCGCGAACTGGTCGAGCGCGGCGGCGGCCTGGTGGAGGTCCCCGGCGTTGACCAGGGTCTGGACGCGGCGCATCTGCACTTCGGGGCTCTGCCTGGGCGCGGAGTTGAGCTCGGCGAGGATGCCGCCGGCGTCGGTGGCCTGGAGGGTCGCCAGGAACGCGGCCATCGGATCGGAGAGGTCGATCATGGGCGTCGGCAGCGCGTGCGCGATGTCGAACGGGCTGCCCGCGGCGTGGATGTCGTATTCGACGTCCGGTTCGCCGAACACGGCCTGCTCGCCGGTGAACAGCGTGGACGGCTCGGACTTCGGCTCGCCCTTCTGCACCGACTGGACCTCGTGGAGCACGCCGCGCACTTGGGTGCGCATCTCGTCGGCGTCCTGGAACCGCGAGCGCGGGTCGAGGTGGGTCGCGCGCATGAGGAGCCGGTGGAAGGACCCGAACTCGGCGAACTGGGGGGCCTCGGCGACCGGCGGGAGCTTGTCGCGGTAGGTGCTGGTGAAGCCCTTGAAGTCGAGCGCGAGCACGGCCATGGAGCGGCCGATCGTGTACAGGTCGGAGGTCACCGACGGCCCGACCGAGATGATCTCGTCGTTGGGCACGGAGTACCCGGGGGTGCCGTAGATCGCCGACTCCATGTCCTCGACGTGCCTGACGGCCCCGAGGTCGATGAGCTTGAGCCAGGTCTCGACGTGGATCACGTTGTCGGGCTTGAAGTCGCAGAACAGCAGGCCGCGGTCGTGCAGGTAGGAGAACGCGGGGAGGAGCTCGGCGGTGTAGGTCAGGACCTGCTCCAGCGAGAGCGCGTGGCGTTCGCCCTGGTCGTCGACGGCGTCGCGGATGTCGCGCAGGGACTTCCCGGCGATGTATTCCATGACGATGTAGGACTGGAGCTGCCCCGAGCGCGGGTCGGCGGCGGTGACGAAGTCGTGGATGTCGACGACGTTGGGGTGGTCGATGCCGACCAGGAAGCGCCGCTCGTTGATGGCCGCTTCGATCGCGTCCTCGTCGGAGGTGTTGATCAGGCCTTTGATGACGACCCACCGCTGGGTGAGGTCGTCGGCGAAGTTCTTGTCGTTGGCGAGGTAGATCCACCCCAGCCCGCCGTGTGCGATGGCGCCGAGGACCTCGTACCGGTCGGAGAGGAGGTCGTCGGGCTGGAGCGCGGGCGTGAACCAGTACCTGGCCCGGCAGTAGGGGCAGAACCCTTCGACGCGGCCGCCGCGCCCGGCCTGCGGGCGCCCCACGGCCTTGCCGCACGAGGAGCAGAACCGCTTGTGCTCGGGCACCTGCGGGTTTTCCATGACCGCTTCGGCGGGGTCGCGCGGGGGGATCGGCGGCATGTCGGACAGGCCGCCTCTCTGGCGGGCGCTGGTGGTGGTGGACCTGGTGACGGGGCCGGTGATCGGCTGAGGGAGCGGCGCGGCGGGGGCCCGGTGGGGGGCGGGCGGCGGCGAGGGCACGGCGGCGGCGGGCGCGACCTGCTGCGAGTAGGGGTAGGCGGCGAGCGGCGGCGGGTTGGTGCCGGGGGGCCCGGGCACGGGTGGTGAGAACCCGGGTTGGGGCGGCACGGCGGGGGGCGTGTTGAGGCGCTTGCGCACGCGGAGGGTGTCGCTCTCCTCGCTGGCGGCGGGCTGCTGGCCTTGGCCGGGGAGGTACCGCTGGGTGTGTTCGGGCGGCTGCTGGTCGCTCATGGGGCTCCCTTAATCCCGGTACTGGACGGTTCGGTCCGCGGCTTCGGCGCCGCCGAGCGGGACTTTGAGCCATTCGTCGTAGGCGGCCTGCCAGGTCGGTCCGGCGGCGATGTCCTCGAGGGCGCCGTTGACGAACCTGGCGAGGTCGGTGTTGTCCTTCTGGAACCCGATCCCGTAGGACTCGACGGAGAAGGTCTCGCCGACGATGACGAGGGTGGGGTCTTGCGCGGCCATCCCGGCGAGGATGGTGTCGTCGGTGGAGATCGCGTCAACGGTGCCTTGCTGGAGGAGCACCAGGCAGTCGTTGAAGTCGGGCACGGTGACCTGTTTGACCTGGTCGTTGACGGCGGCGATGTTGCCGCCGGAGGTGGAGGTCTCGCCGGTGCACACGTGGTGGTCGGCGGTGAGGTCGGTGACGCTCTCGATCCCGGCGTCCTTGGTGACCAGGAGCCGCTGCCCGGCCTTGTAGTACTCGGTGGAGAACTCGATCTTCTCCCACCGGTCGCAGGTGATGGACATGGTGCGCACGACCATGTCGACGCGGTCCTCGTTGAGCGCGCTTTCACGCTCGCCGGAGGTCATGGGCACCCATTTGACCTTGGTCGCGTCGCCCATGAGCGCCTGCACGACGGCGGTGGCGATGTCGATGTCGAAGCCGGTGAGCTTGTTGGTGACGGGGTCTGCGTAGCCCATGAGGTTGGTGGACTGGCTGACGCCGATCGAGACCACGTCGGGGTTGTCGAGGGTGGCCCTGGCCTGCTCGGCGGTGACGGTCCCGGGGCTGTAGGAGCTGAGCGGGTCGCACGAGTCGTCGGGGACCGAGGCGGTGACGTCGGCGTCGAACACGATCCCGGCCGGCAGCGGCGTGGGCACGTCCACCTGCGGTGGCTCCATGCTGGAGGGGCTGGTACAGGCGGCCAGGAGCAGCCCGGTGGCGGCCGCGCAGGCGGCGGCGAGGCGGGTTCGGTAGGGGTGCTGGTTCATGCGTAGTACTCCGCCACTCGCAACTGGATGCCGATCGCGATGCCGACGAGGGCCGCGAGGGCCAGTCCGGCGAGCCCCGCGGCGGCGCCGGTGAGCGCCTGCTGGGCGTCGACGGTCGATTCGGCGAACCGGTCGGCGCTGGTCTTGGTCGCCTCGGTGAGCGCTTCGTTGAGGGCGCCGAACGAGGTTGCGAGGCTGTCCTCGTGGTCGCCGACGGCCTCGGCCACGGCGCCGAGGTAGTCGCCTTCGGCGGCGGTCTGGACGACGGAGTCGTGCCCGGCGTTCCAGGTCTCGGCGGCGGCGCGGGCCGCCTCGACCGAGGGGGCCAGTTCGGGGTCGTCGCCGAAGGACTCGTCGAGCTGGTCGAGGAGCCCGCCGGGGCCGACGAGCTCTTGGATGTGCTCTTCGTAGCGTTTGGCCGCACCTGGTTCGTCGCCGCGCGCGATGAGCAGCAGCGACTCCTCGGCGCGCGCGAGCTGCGCGGTGATCTCGGCCTGCGCGAGCAGCTCCAGCGGCTGCGCGCCCTCCTCGTGGGACTTGGTGGTGTGCCCCGCGGACGCTATGGCGGCCATGGTGAGCCACCCGGCGAACACCACGAGCACGACCGTGGCCCCCACGAGCCCGAGGTTGAACACGCGGTTGGTCTTGCGCGAGAGCCATATCTGCGCCCACACGAGCGTCCCGAGCGCGGCGGCCACCAGCGCGGCGGCGGCCCACGGGAACGCCTCGGCGCCCGCGCGGGACTCGGCCAGCTGCCCGAGCGCGTTCTCCTGGAGTTCGTGCGCCCGAGGGAGCATCGCCTCGCGCATGAGCGTGGAGGCCTGCTCCTGGTAGGTCGCGCCGACCGGTTCACCGAGGCGGTTGAACGCCTTGGCGGTCTCGACCAGGCCGGTGTAGACCGGCAGGTGCGCGTTCAGTTCGGCCACGAGCTTGGCGTCGTCGCCGCTCTTGACCTCACCGGCGGCCGTGGCGAGAGCGACGGTGGCGTCGCGCAGCGAGGACCGGTAGGCCTCGTTCATCTCCTTGGTGGGCGTGCCACCGGTGAGGTAGGACGAGGCCGCGGTCGCGTCGGCCTGCGAGAGCGCCTGGTAGAGCTGGAGCGCGGCCACCGAGAGGCGGCCGGACTGGCTGGTGGTCTCTTCGATGACGGCGGATTTGGCCAGGATCGAGGTCATGCCGGTGATCCCCGCGCCGAGCACCAGCACTGTCAGGATCGCGAGGAGGCCTCGTAGCTGCCCGGGCGTGTACCGCAGCGCGGCCACGGCGCGGTCGAATCGCCGCCCCGGTGAGGCGCCGGTCGCCGGAGGGCCCGCGGGCGCCTCGGACGGCGCCTGCATCGGAGCTGGAGGGGACTGGACGGACAACTACTGCACCTCGCAAAGGTTCGTCTCGCGCGTCGGCGCCGCCGGGCGGGACCTGATCGACCGCTGCGCGCACGTCACCGTGGCCGGAGTGTCGGGGGACTCCCACATGGTATCGGCCCGTGGCAACGGACGGTGTCGACCGTCGCGCGCCTTTCCGAGGCGATTGCGAGGCGGTACCGTGGGGCCGTGCCGAACGCCGAACGAACCTCCATTGAGGACGACGAATTCTGGATGGCTCGCGCCGTGGAGCTGGCCGAACGCTGCCCGCCCTCCGAGACCGCCTTCAGCGTCGGGGCCGTCGTCGTCGCGAACGGGCGCATGGTCGGCGAAGGCTGGTCGCGCGCCGAGGACCCCGCCGACCACGCCGAAGAGGTCGCGCTGCGACACGCCGGGCCCGCCGCGCGCGGGGCCACCGCCTACTCCTCGATGGAACCGTGCGGGCGCCGCGCCTCCCGCCCCGCGCCCTGCGCCCGCCTCCTCGCCGAGGCCGGCGTCTCCCGCGTCGTCTACGCCCTCGCCGAGCCGCAGAACTTCGTGGCCGCCCCCGGCGGCGACGCCTTCCTGCGGGAGAACGACGTGGTTGTAGACGTGATGCCCGAATTCGCGGCGGCGGCCGAACGCCCCAACGCCCACCTCCTATAGCCTGGGACCATGAGGCCACTGATCGAGGCCGCCGAAGCGGCCGGAGCGGTCCGGCTCGACGTCCGCTGGACCCTCGGCGGGCCGTCGAGGGAATCCGACTACGCCGCCGGGCACCTGCCCGGCGCGGTGTGGCTCGACTTCGACCGCGACGTCTGCGGGCCGGTGGGCGCCGTCGGCG
Source organism: Glycomyces sp. NPDC046736 (assembly GCF_040645615.1). Taxonomy (NCBI): domain Bacteria; kingdom Bacillati; phylum Actinomycetota; class Actinomycetes; order Glycomycetales; family Glycomycetaceae; genus Glycomyces; species Glycomyces sp. NPDC046736. The sequence goes on from NZ_JBEYYO010000007.1 coordinate 144,073, forward strand.
GACGCCACCCCCTCCCCGACCCCGAACCCCTTCAGGCCGTCCTGCGCGCCGCCGGCATCGACGACGACTCGCACGTCGTGGTCTACGACGATGGCGATGGCATGGCCGCGGCCCGCACCTGGTGGACGCTCCGATGGGCCGGGATCGAGGACGTCCAGGTCCTCCAAGGCGGCCTGAACGCCTGGACCGCCGCCGGACTCCCGCTCGAAACCCAAGCGCCCCAACCGAAACCGGGCACCGTCACCGTCCGGCCCGGGGCCCTGCCCGTGCTCGACGCCGAGGACGCCGCCGCCTGGGCCGAGGAGCGCGAACTGGTCGACGTGCGCGCCCCCGAGCGCTACCGCGGCGAGAACGAACCGGTCGACCCCGTCGCCGGGCACATCCCCGGCGCGGTCAACCTCTTCCTCGGCGAGGACGACCTCGCCGACACCGCTGGCCTGCGCGAACGCTACGCCGCCCACCCCGACGCCGCGTTCTACTGCGGCTCGGGCGTCGGCGCGGCCCGCACCGCCCTGGCGGTCACCGAAGCCGGAATGCCCACACCGCCGCTGTACATCGGGTCCTGGAGCGACTGGGTCGCCCGCGGCCGCGAAGTCGCCACGGGGGAGGAATCATGAAACGTCTCCTGATCGCACCCGCCGTCATGCTGCTGGCGCTGGCCGCCTGCTCCGACGGCGGCGACCCCGGCGAGGAACCGGTCGACTCGGCCGCGAACGAGTCCAGCGAGGCCGCCGAACCGAACGAGCCGGTCGAGCTCGACCTGGCCGAGGCCGAGGGGGCCTGCCCGTTCATCGACTCGGACCTGCTCAACTCCGTCACCGGCGAGGTCTTCCGCTTCGCGTCCGGCGGCCCCGGCGAGGCCGAGGGCGAGGAGGAGGTCCCCGCCCAGCTCACGTGCGCCGTGCAGACCGGCGAGGCCGCCTACCCGGACCTGACGCTGTTCATCATCGGCACCGAGGCCGAGGTGGAGATCTACGAGGACGAGCTGAGCGACAACGCCAACGAGGTCTCCGGGCTCGGCGAGGCCGCGTACTGGAGCGTCCACACCGAGGACACCGGCGCGGGCCCGGCCCTGGAGATGGGCTGGTACGACGACGGCACGATCTTCGAGATGCGCTACACGACCCCTGTCGACACCGACCCGGCCCTGGTCACCGACCTCGTCCAGGGCTTCGCCGACCTCGCGGTCGGCATCGCCGAGAGCTACGCCGCCTGATCGAACGCAGACGCCCCCGCACCGGCAGGTGCGGGGGCGTTTCGCTTTAGTGAGCGCCCTCCCCACCGGGGTGCGGGGAGGGCGCTCAGGTGCGGAGTGAAGTTCGCGACGTGTGGCGTGTTCCATGCCACAGCGCATGCTTGCGGCAATATTGGAAACGTTTGCACGTTTTCGACAGCCTACTACCCAGTACGCCCCCGGTCAAGACACGACAGCGCCGCGTGTCAATCGTTGTGGCCCAATGGGTCAGGAGCGACGAGGTGGGCGGGCGGAGCGGAAATGCGAGACGGAGTCGGGTTCGCCGCCGCCCCCGGTTTCCACGATCCCCGGCGGGTGCGACATCGTCGGCGCAGTCGCGTACCCCGCGGTCGGGCGTGGCGGAATCCGAGCGCCCCCGAAATCAATGCTCTCGCACGGGTACGACATCGGCGGTGCGGCGCTTCCGGGCCGCTGCACGCGCGATGGCGCGCCGCCCTCGGGCGACGCGCCATCGTTCAGCTTCGGTTACTCCGCCGGGACCGCGAAGATCTTTGCCGCGTCGTCGATCGAGAGGCGGACCGTGGGGCCGCCGGCGGTCACGGCGACTTCGCCTTCGACGCGGTCGATCGCGACTTCGGCGCCGGGGTCGACGCCGGCCTCGTGGAGGGAGGCGAGCAGTTCGGGGTGGGTCTGGGCCGACTCGCACAGGCGCGTCACGCGCACCTTCGCGCCGGGGGAGACCACGCTCATGGGCCGCTCGTCGGCGTCGCGGCCGTCGACCTCGGCCGAGGAGTCCAGCTCGCGCAGCCCGGGGATCGTGTTGCCGTAGGGGGAGCGGGTGGGGTGCTCCAGCAGCTCGTACACCCGCTTCTCGACCGTGTCGCTCATCACGTGCTCCCACTTGCAGGCCTCTTCGTGGGCCTCGGTGTAGGACATCCCGATGACGTCGACCAGGAGCCGCTCGGCCAGCCGGTGCTTGCGCATCACGGCCACGGCCTGACGCCGGCCCTCCTCGGTCAGTTCCAGGTGGCGGTCGCTCTTGACGTTGAGCAGGCCGTGGCGCTGCATGCGGCCCACGGTCTGCGAGACCGTCGGCCCGCTCTGCTCGAGCCGTTCGGCGATCCGGGCGCGCAGCGCCGGGACGCCCTCCTCTTCGAGTTCGAGGATGGTGCGCAGGTACATCTCAGTGGTGTCGACGAGGTCCGTTGTCACAGCTTCGTTCCTTCACTATGTCCGCCCGCAGGGCACCGAGCGGGGTGGGTCGAGTAGCCGCCAGACCCCCTGTCTGCACCAATGGTATATGGCCTGTCAGGCCACGTAATCGGCGAGCCTTCCCGCGTAGTCGGGCTGGCGGAGACGGTGCAGCGCGTTCTTCTCGATCTGGCGCACCCGCTCGCGCGAGAGCCCGAAATCGGCCGACACCTCCTCGAGGGTGCGCTGGCGACCGTCGTCGATCCCGAAACGCAGCCTGAGCACGGTTTGTTCCCGCTCGGGCAGCGAGGCCAGCACGCCGGCGATGTGGCGGCGCAGCAGTGCGTACGACACCGCGTCGTCGCCTCCCCGCTCGCGGGGCAGGTGCGCGACCAGGTCGCCCAGCGCGGTCGAGTCGTCCTCGCCGACCGTCTGGTCCAGGCTCACCGGCTCGCGGTCGTAGGACATGAGCTCCAGCACCTTGCCGGGGGTCACGTCCAGCTCGGCGGCGATCTCCTCGTAGCGCGGCTCGCGGCCCAGTTCGGCCATGAGGTCCTGGCGGACCCGGTTCATGCGCTTGATCTGGTCGACGGTGTGCGCGGGGACGCGGATCGTGCGGGACTGGTCGGTGACCGCCCGGTTGATCGCCTGGCGGATCCACCAGGTGGCGTACGTGGAGAACTTGTAGCCCTTCTGGTAGTCGAACTTCTCCACCGCGCGGATCAGGCCGAGGTTCCCTTCCTGGATCAGGTCCAGCAGGCTCATCCCGGCCCCGGAGTAGCGCTTGGCGACGCTGACGACCAGGCGCAGGTTCGATTCGAGCATCCGCTGCTTGGCGGCCCGGCCCTCGGCCGCGACGCGCGCCAGGTCGGAGCGGAAGTCGGGGTCGGTGACCTCGGTGATGCGGCACCCGGCCATCAGGCCGGCCTCGATGGCCTTGGCGCACTCGACCTCCTCGGAGGCGGTGAGCAGCCGGTGTTTGCCGATGCCGTTGAGATAGGCGCGAACCGGGTCGCCGGAGTACTCGGTCGCGCGCTGCGCCGGTCGCTGAGCCGGACGCTGACGGATGCTGTCGACAGGTGCCATCGAATCGCCTTTCGCTGCATTCCCCGGTGCGGTGACACCGCACCCGCCCCGGCTGGGCCCCGGGCGTCGGGGTACCAGCTTGCAGCGATTTCCAGGCTTTGCGATCCCCCAGGCCGAAGGGTGGCACGAAGTCGGGAGACACAGTCAGAATTTCGGCTTGGGGGCCTCCCAGCGATACCTGATGGCCACCATCCGTACGACGAAGATCACCGCGATCGCGCTGAGCATCAGCGTCCAATGCCCGATCTGGGACTCCCACCGGGCCCCCACGCCCACGATCACCGCGCCGATCACCGCGGCCATCGCGTAGAAGTCCTCCCGCAGCACCGCCGGGATCTCCTGGACCAGGACGTCGCGCACGATGCCCCCGCCGATTCCGGAGAGTACTCCCACGATGCAAGCCGCGTAGACCGCGAACCCGAATTCGAGCCCCTTGAGCGTCCCGATCACCGTGAACAGCGCCAGGCCCGCCGCGTCCAGCACCAGCATCGTCAACCGCATCCGCGACAACGCCGGGTGGAACCGGAACACCACCAAAGCCGCGACCACCGCCGCCAGCGGGTAGCGCCAGTCGGTGAGCACCAAGGGCTTCGCGTCGATGAGCAGGTCGCGGATCGCGCCGCCGCCGAGCGCGCAGATCACGCCGATGACGACCACGCCGAACAGGTCCAGGCGCTTGCCGACCGCGGCGCTGGCCCCGGACGCGGCGAACACGGCCGTGCCGACCAACTCGGCGACCAGGCTCACCGCGTCGGGGTCGAACTCGAAGGAAGAAGGCTCCACCCGAGCGTTATAGCAGGCAGAGCCAGATCACACGTCCGGTCCGGACGAAGGTGAGAGCCTACTTGCCCTCAGCCCTTCATCTTCGCGAAGATCTCTTTGCACTGCGGACAGATCGGGAAGCGGTCGGGGTCCCTCGTGGGCACCCACATCTTCCCGCACAGCGCCTTCACCGGGATGCCGTCGACCATCGCGGCCATCAGCTTCTCCTTGGGCACATAGTGCGAGAAGCGGTCCTCGTCACCCTCTTCGTAGGTGTAGTTCGGGACGGTCTGGGTCTGCTCTTCGAGCATGGTCGAACCGTTCGAACCGGGACCGTTCGGACTGCCGGTCTCGGGAAGATCGCTCACGTCTACTCACTCCTCATCCGCGGGCAAGAGACCTCAATCTTGCCACGACCGGGCCGCTCACTCCGAATCGATCATCGGCCTCGTCGGCGTCTCCAACACCGGGGCCTTGCGCTGGCGGTGGAAGAACGAACCGCCCTGGCGGCGCACCACCCGGTCGTTGGCCAGCAGGACCGCCAACCACGGCAGCGCCGCCATGCCGACCACGCCGATCGCGAGCCACAGCAGCAGATACGGGACGTCGTTCATCACCAGGATCCCGCACACGATCACCAGGGCGCCGCGGATCGACATCATCAGGACATACCTGATGGTCCGAAAGCGCCGCTCCTCTTCCAGAGAAAGGCTCGCATCGGTGATGACCGTCGTCTTCTCGCGCCGTCCCACCCTTCGAGCCTACGCCCGCGCCCCGAAGGGGCCATGAGAGCCTCAGGGCACACCGAGCGAGGAGACGCCACATGCGAGCCGTGATCCAGACCGTCAGCGAAGCCGAAGTCACCGTCGAGGGCGCGAGCGTCGGCGCGATCGGCGAAGGCCTCCTGGTGCTCCTGGGCGTCACCCACACGGATGGAGACGACGAAGTCCGCTGGATCGCCGAGAAGATCTGGAACCTGAGGATCATGCGCGATGAACGCTCCGCCTCCGACCTCGACGCCGCCGTACTCCTAGTGAGCCAGTTCACCCTCTACGCCGACACGCGCAAAGGCCGCCGCCCCTCCTGGAACGCCGCCGCCCCCGGACCGGTCGCCGAACCCCTCGTCGACGCGGTCGCCGTCCACCTCCGCGGCCTCGGCGCGCACGTCGAGACCGGGAAGTTCGGGGCCATGATGGAGGTCCGCAGCGTCAACGTCGGCCCCAACACGATCCTCCTCGAACGGTGAACGTGACCATCCCAATTCACGACCGGCAACGAGGCACCCGCGAGCGGTGCACGGCCTAAAATCAACCGGTCCGTCGCCGTCCGATAGGAGACCAGATGATCCCGGCCGCCCCACCCGAAACGCTTCCCTCGCTTCGGGTCTGGCAGCGCAAGGCAATGGTCGCCTACCACCGGGGACAATCGCGCGACTTCCTCGCAGTCGCCACGCCCGGCGCGGGCAAGACCACGTTCGCCCTGCGCATCGCCTACGACCTCCTCGCAGACGGCACCGTCGACACCGTCACCGTCGTCTGCCCCACCGAGCACCTCAAGACCCAATGGGCCGCAGCGGCCGCCCGCTTCGGCATCCAACTCGACCCGGCCTTCCGCAACTCCGACGTCCACAGCGCGGCCGACTACCACGGCGTGGTCCTCACCTACGCCCAGATCGGCGCCGACCCCGCCGTCCACCGCCGCCGCACCCTCGCCCGCCGCACCTTCGTCATCCTCGACGAGGTCCACCACGCCGGCGACGCCCGCACCTGGGGCGAAGGCGTACAGACCGCGTTCGACGAGGCCGAACGGCGCCTGTGCCTCACCGGCACCCCGTTCCGCTCCGACGACAACCCCATCCCCTTCGTCGAATACGACGAGGACGCCGAAGGCGCCAAGCGCTCACGCGCCGACTCCCTCTACGGCTACCGGGACGCGCTGGCCGACGGCGTGGTGCGCCCGGTCATGTTCATGGCCTATTCGGGCCAGGCGAAGTGGCGCACCAGCGCGGGGGACGAGCTGGCCGTGCGCCTGGGCCAACCGCTCACCAAGGATCTCACCAGCCAGGCCTGGCGCACCGCGCTCGACCCCGAAGGCGAGTGGATCAAGCAGGTCATCCGCGCGGCCGACCGCCGCCTGAGCTCGCTGCGGGCCGCGGGCATGCCGGACGCGGGCGGCCTCATCATCGCCTCCGACCAGAACAGCGCGCGCTCCTACGCGGGCATCCTCAAGCGCGTCACCGGCAAGAGCGCCACGATCGTGCTCTCCGACGACGGCGGCTCCTCCGACCGGATCGCGAAGTTCGCCGACTCGAACGACGAGTGGTTGGTGGCCGTGCGCATGGTCTCCGAAGGCGTGGACATCCCGCGCCTGGCCGTGGGCGTGTACGCCACGAACGCGCAGACGCCCTTGTACTTCGCGCAGGCGATCGGCCGGTTCGTGCGCTCGCGCAGGCCCGGCGAGACCGCCTCGGTGTTCCTGCCGAGCGTGATCCCGCTCTTGAGCCTCGCGGAGAACCTGGAGGCCGACAGGGACCACGTGATCAAGCCGAAGTCGGCCGAGGACGCCGACCCCGAGCTGTTGCTCCAGCAGGCGCAGCGGGTCCTCGACGAGGGCACCGAACTCGGCGGCTCCCGCGAGACCCTCGAATCGAGCGCGGAACTCGACCAGGTGATCTTCGACGGCGGCTCGTTCGGCCTCCCGGTCGAGGCCGGCAGCGCCGAGGAGCAGGAGTACCTGGGCCTGCCGGGCCTGCTGACGCAGGAACAGGTCCACCTGCTGCTCCAGAAGCGCCAGAGGGACCAGATGGCGAAGCAGAAGAGCGCCACCCGCACCGAGGACCGCCCGCAGACCGAACCGCCGATGACGAACGCGCAGAAGCGATTGAAGCTCCGCAAGCAGCTGAACGCATTGGTAGGCGCCCGCTCCTTCGCCACGAACGAGCCGCACGGCAAGATCCACGCCAAACTCCGCTCGACCTGCGGAGGCCCGCCGAGCGCGCAGGCCACGATCGAGCAGCTCGAAGAGCGGATAGCGGCGATCCGCTCGTGGTGAACGGCACGCTCGCGGTGCTCCGCGAGTAGCGGCGGCGCCGCTTCGCCTGTGCGGACACGTGAAAGGGCCCGAGCGGGTTTTCCGCTCGGGCCCTTCTCCTTAAGCCTATGTGCGCGTCGGCTAGTTCTCCGAGGCCATGAGGTCGGTGCCGCGCCACTCGAATTCGGGGTCGGCGGTGAAGTCGATGGCGATCGGCACGAGCTTCTCGGCGAACTGGTTCGCGTGGTGGCCGCAGAAGACGAGGTCGCCGCCTTCGGCCAGGGTCACGCGAAGCTTTGCCGCGGCGCTACACCGATCGCAGCGCTCGCCCGCGATCGGACGTTCCTCCGTCTGGGGCGGGGGCGTCAGGGTGGATGTCATACCAGGTCCTCCGCTGCGTTCGGTCACTGTGCCCTTGGGGCACTTATGGATGGTGATTCCGGCCGGTTGACCGGGTCGTTCCGTTCAACGCCTGCACTGTACTACCTCTTCCCGACACCGGCTGACTGAGACTCTGCTCACTCGGTCTTGCTTATCCGGTGCGGGTCGTGATGGTTGTTCCACACCGTAGCCCACCGATCCGGGATCGACAAGCCGGAGCAGGCTCGGGGTACCCACCCGTTCGGGTGATACACCCAAGGTCCAGGCCTTGTGCCTGGCGCGGCCGCGAATACGCTCTGAGCGAATTGCGAGCCGCCGGGCGCTAATCGAGGTAGTCGCGCAGGACCTGGGAGCGGGACGGGTGGCGCAGCTTCGACATCGTCTTGGACTCGATCTGGCGGATGCGCTCGCGGGTGACCCCGTAGACCTGGCCGATCTCGTCGAGCGTGCGCGGCTGGCCGTCGGTGAGGCCGAAGCGCAGGCGCACCACGCCGGCCTCGCGCTCGGACAGGGTCTGGAGCACCTGCTGGAGCTGGCCCTGGAGGAGCGAGAACGAGACCGCGTCGACGGCCACGATGGCCTCGGAGTCCTCGATGAAGTCGCCGAGCTGGCTGTCGCCCTCGTCGCCGATGGTCTGGTCGAGGCTGATCGGCTCGCGCGCGTACTGCTGGATCTCCAGGACCTTCTCCGGGGAGATGTCCATCTCCTTGGCCAGCTCGTCGGGGCTGGGCTCGCGGCCGAGGTCCTGAAGCAGCTCACGCTGTATGCGGCCGAGCTTGTTGATGACCTCCACCATGTGCACCGGGATGCGGATGGTGCGGGCCTGGTCGGCCATGGCGCGCGTGATCGCCTGCCGGATCCACCAGGTGGCGTACGTGGAGAACTTGTAGCCCTTGGTGTAGTCGAACTTCTCGACGGCGCGGATGAGACCGAGGTTGCCCTCCTGGATCAGGTCCAGGAACGCCATGCCGCGGCCGGTGTAGCGCTTCGCGAGCGAGACCACGAGCCGGAGGTTCGCCTCCAGGAGGTGGTCCTTGGCGCGGTCGCCGTCGCGGATGATCCATTCGAGGTCCCGGCGCATCTGCGTGGGGATCTCCTCGCCGCCCTCCTTGAGCTGCTTGAGGCGCTCGACGGCGTACAGGCCGGCCTCGATGCGCTTGGCGAGCTCGACCTCCTGCGCGGCGTTGAGGAGCGGGACCTTGCCGATCTGCTTGAGGTAGGCGCGGACCGAGTCGGCCGAGGCGGTCATCTCGGCGTCCTTGCGGGCCTGCTTGAGCGCTTCGGAGTCCTCCTCGTCCCACTCGAAGCCGTCTTCCTCGTCGCCGTCCTCGCCGTCCTTCTTGGACTTGCCGCGGGCGGCGGCCTTCTTCGCGGCCTTCTTGCGGGTGGCCTTCTTCGCCGGAGCCGCGGCGGCCGCTTCGGCCAGCGCGTCGTCGTTCTCGGCGGAGGCCAGCGCCGCCTCGTCGGGCTCGTCGCCCTCGGACTTGGCCGCGGCCTTCTTGACCGCCTTTTTGGCGGCGGCCTTCTTCGCGGTCTTCTTGGCCGCCTTCTTGACCGGGGCGCCGTCCTCGGCGGCCTCGTCGGCCGCGGGCACCGCCGCGGCCTTCTTGGCGGCCTTCTTCGCCGCGGTCTTCTTGGCGGCCTTGGCCGTCGTGGTCCGGGCGGAGGTCGCGGTGCGAGCGGCGGGGACGCGCTTGCGCGTGGGCGTCGAACCATCGACGACGACGGTGACCTCGGCTTCGGCGAGGGCCCGCAGGACCTTCTTGCCGTCGGCGGGGGAGGCCTGAGCGGACTCCAGGACCTGGGCGACTGTCGCGGACGTCAGCTGCCCGTTGCTCTCTCGGGCCAGAGAGAGCAGTGAGTCGGTCAGGGAATTGACGTCAGTGCCGGTGGGACGTGCGTCAGTCACGAGCAACCTTCCGAGGCAATGGCGGGCACGGCGCAGCCGGGCTCCGTGGCGGGTGAGCGTTGGATATCTGGTCGGCAGCCCAGGTCGGCACACGACCGGGCAGGCGTGAATTGTAGCGCCGAAATTCGCTATCGGCCCGTCCGTGATGCCGTTTCGAGCTGTGTTTCCGCATTTTCAGTGTCAGTGTCGACAGCCGGGGTGCGACAGCCTTCTACTCTACCGCGCAGGTGCCCTCGGGTGCCTCGCCGATGCCGCCCTGGGCGAAGGACTGGCGTGCCTCGGAGGCCGATCTGACCTCCGCGAATTGCGATCCGAGCGTGATGGTGATCGGCTGGTCGACCCATTCGATGTCGAAAGCGGCGTAGCCCTGATAGAAGTACGCGTGCGTGTGGACGCCGGCCGCGTACTGGTCGGGTCCGTACTGGACCAGCGCGGTGCCGTCGTAGGGCTCGGGCGCGTCCCCGGAGTCGATGACCACGAAGCCGCGGTCGGCCAGTTGCGACGCGGCCTGGTCGGCCAGTCCGGCCTGGTCGGTGCCGTTGAGGACCACGACCTCGATCTCCGACGGGTCGGGGATCGGCGCGGTCTTGATCTCGACCGCGCCGGGCGGGCAGTCCGGATTCGCCGACAATTGCGAGTCGTTCCTGATCGCCCAGAGGGTCGCCAGTCCCGCGACCAGCGCCAACGCGCACACCACCGTCAAAGCGCGGATACGAGCGATACGCACGGCTGCCTCCCCGAGTCTCCAATTGAACGCGAACTCATCGCCTGACTCAAAGACGAGCCGACGCCCCGCAAACGTTGCCAGGAGAAGGCTATCGTGCGCGGGACCGCTCCGTGGGCGAGAGGCGGTATGCTCGCTGCGCCCGACACAGAAGTGTTTCTCGCCACAATGGGGATGAAAAACTGGGGTACCTCGTGTATAGGAATGGACTGCACGCGGTAAGGTACGCCGCTGCATGGGACGGAACCGACCCGCCGCGAACCCGAGCCGAGCCGCTGTATCACCCGAAAGCTCCAGCGGCTCAGCCGCGCTCGGTTCCGGTTACCACGGAAGCAACCAATGGGAGTGGAAAAGATGGCAACCGACTACGACGCCCCGCGCCGGGACAAGGAAGAGAACACCGGGCCCGACGGCATCGAGGCCCTCGCCAAAGGCCGCAGTGACCAGACCGGCTCGGTCGACGTCGACGAAGCGGAGGTGGCCGAGAACTTCGAGCTGCCCGGCGCCGACCTCGGCGATGAAGAGCTCTCGGTGAAGGTCCTGCCGATGCAGACCGACGAGTTCCGCTGCTCCTCCTGCTTCCTGGTCCACCACCGCAGCCAGTACGCCAAGGAGAAGAACGGGCAGCCCATCTGCAAGGACTGCGCGTAGTCCGCGCGAGAACCCCTCAGACGGCGCACGGCTCGCGGGAACTCCCGCGAGCCGTATCGCTTACCGCTCAAGCCTGAACGGGCTCCTGAGCGCCGCTCAGGGCCGCCCGCAGCGCCTCAGGGTCGCGCGAGGAGACCACCCAGCACGGCGTCGGGTCCTCCGGGTCGTCCAGCACGATCCGCACCCCGCGCCCGATCCACGGCCGCTGGACCACGAACGCCAGCGGATGCAGGGCCACCCCCAGAGCATCGGAGTACGCCACCCGGTCGAGCACCTGGACCTCGGCGACGGCCGACATCGGCAGCCGCGCGTCGTCCACGTGCAGCCACACCTCGCCGCCCTCCTCGACCACCGCGACCCGCAGCCGGCCCATCCACCAGGCCGCCACCAGCGGCGCGACCAGGACCACCGCGGTCGCGGCCAGGCGCCACCAGCGCATGTCGCCCAGGTTCGACAGGGCCGCCGCGATCACCGCAAGCACGATCACGGCCAGCCAGCCCGCCACCGGCAGGCGCATGCGCTCGGCGTACCGTTCCCCACTCCTCATATCTGAGACCATAACTCCGCGCCCGCCGCGACCCGCGCGCCGTGCGACCGCGAGTGAGAGGAACCCACCGACGATGACCGCCAGCGTCCCGGTCGCCATCAGGCGGCTCGACCCCGACCTGCCCGTGCCCGCCTACGCCCACGAAGGCGACGCCGGAGCCGACCTCTACGCCGCCGAAGGCGTCGCCCTGGCCCCCGGGCAGCGCGCCCTGGTGGGCACCGGCGTGGCCGTGGCGATCCCCGACGGGCACGTCGGCTACACCAATCCGCGCTCCGGGCTCGCCCACCGCCTGGGCGTCACCATCGTCAACGCGCCGGGCACGATCGACTCCGGATACCGCGGTGAGATCAAGATCAACCTCGTGAACCTCGACCCGGAGCGGACCGCCGTCATCGAACGCGGCGACCGTGTCGCACAATTGGTTGTCCAACCGGTGGTGCGAGCCCGCTTCACCGAAGTCGAGGAATTCGCTCCGACGCAGCGCGGCGCGAGCGGCCACGGCTCCACGGGCGGGCACCGCCGACTTGCAGAGGAGAGCGAACGTGTTTAAGCGGCGACGGTCGTCGAAGAAGCAGCGCCCCGCCGAGGGGGCCGTGCTCGACTCGCTGGCCGAGTCCGGCGAGGTCACCGAGCACCAGGTCACCGAGGGCCCCTACGACGTCACCGACGCCCCCGACGACGGCATGCGCCGCATCGACCTGGGCGCGATCCGCCTGCCCGTCCCCAAGGGCGTGGGCTTCCAGGCCCAGACCGACGCCAAAGGCAACATCAGCCAGGTCCTGCTCACCACCGGAGCCTCCGCGCTCCAACTCGTGGTCCGCGCCGCGCCGCGCTCCGAAGGCATCTGGGGCGAATTCCGCGAGGAGCTCACCGCCCAGGTCACGAGCCAGGGCGGCCAGGTCGAAGAGGTCCAGGGCCGCTGGGGCACCGAGCTGATCGCCAAACTCGCCGCCAAGAAGGGCACCAACGCCGTGCGCTTCTGCGGCATCGACGGCCCCCGCTGGTTCGTCCAGGCCACCTTCCAAGGCCAGAGAGCCCTCGACGAGAGCGCCGCCCCCGAACTCGACGAAGCCCTCCAGAACCTCGTCATCGAGCGCGGCTCCACCGCGATGCCGGTGCGCGAACCGCTCCCGCTCAAACTCCCCCCGAAGATGGCCGAAGAGGCCGCCGCGCGCATCGCACAGCGCAAAGCCGAAGGCGGCGAAGGCAACCGCGCCATCATCGCGGCCGGGGACACCCCCAAGCCGCAGGTGCGCCGCAAACCCTCCCCGCGGCCCAAGCGGTAGGTCCGGTGCCCCGCCCGCGGACCGGACTCGCGGCCCGGCTCAAGCGCCTGGCCGCGCCGCCCGCGGAGCTGTTCGCCGACCAGATCCGCCGCGAGTCGGGCACCGGAGCCGTCCCGATCGCCTCGATCGAACCCAGGCAGTTCGCGACCCTGGCCGGACGCCTGCGCTCGGTCGTACTGCGCACCGGCGGCCGCTCGCCCTCGGTCGAGGCCGAGCTGTTCGACGGCACCGGTCAGGTCGGATTGGTCTGGATGGGTCGACGGCGTATCGTGGGCCTTGAGGCCGGGACCTGGCTCGTCGCCCGCGGCCGCGTGGCCCGACTGGGAGACGGACGCCTCATCGTCTACAACCCGAGCTACGACCTGCGCCCCTGAGCGCGGACCTGCCGTCGGCTCCCGCCGACCACCGGACTGGAAGGCCCGCAGTGAGCACCGAGACGCCGACGACCCGCAAGCCCGATCCCGAGCCGCGCGAGGACCGCGACCCCGACGAGCTCCCGCCGTTCACCGAGCAGCTCTCCCAGCAGCTCGGCGGCGTCAAGGGCGTGGTCGAGGCGGCCGTCCCGATCACCTTGTTCGTCGTGCTCAACCCGCTGCTGCCCGACGCGGGCTTCGGCCCGCTCTCGGGGCTCCAGTGGGCCATCCTCGTCTCCGCCGCGAGCGCGCTGGCGATCGCCGCGGTGCGCGCGCTGCGCAAGGAACCGGTCCGCCACGCCCTCAACGGCCTGTTCGGCATCGCGCTCGGCGCCTTCCTGGCCTGGCGCTCGACCGACGCGCGCGACTTCTACCTGCCCGGGATCATCCAGGGCGCGATCTACGGCGTGCTCCTCATCGTCTCGGCCCTGGTCCGACACCCCGTCATCGGCTGGATCTACGCGGTCGTGGCCCAAGGCGGCAAGAAGGAATGGCGGCAGAACAAGCCGCTCGTGGACGTCCTCAGCAAGATCACGATCCTGTGGGGCGCGGTCTTCATCGTCAAGAACGCGGTCCGGATCTGGCTGTACTGGACCGACCAGGAGAACGCGCTGGGCCTGATGACCCTGTTCGGCGGCTGGCCGGTCACGATCGCGCTCACCGCGTTCACGATCTGGGCCGTGCGCCGCCACATGGCCAAGGTCGAAGACGCACCAGAACGGCGCGAGGCCGAGGCCCCGCGCCGCCTGGAGTACTGATCTAGCTTGCGATGCAGTCCAGCTCGGGGGCGCCGCCGAGCGCCCCGGAGACGTTGAAGCCGAACTCCACCTGACCGCCGACCGGGATCTCCTGGTTCCAGGAGAGCGGCTCGGCCATCTCCATGCCGCCCATGGTCGAATGCTCGGCGTTCCAGATCTGGTTGATCGTCACGCCCGAATTCGCCCAGGTCCAGTGGAGCATCCACGCGTGGACGGTCCGGGTCCCGGTGTTGGCCACGGTGACCGTGACCCCGGCGCCCGAGCCCCAGTCGTTCACCGAAGCGGTGGCCGAGCAGCCCAGGTCAGCGGGAGGGTCGGTCGGGTCCGTGGGCGGGTCGGTGGGGTCGGTCGGGGGATCGGTGGGATCGGTGGGCGGGTCGGTCGGCTCCTGGCTGCCGCCGCCGCCGAACCACACGTCCGAGCACGAGTAGAAGGTCTGGTCGATGTGGCTGGCCTGCCACACCACGTAGACCACGTGGTGCCCGGTGCGCCCGGGGGCGCTCACGGGGATGTCGACCTCTTCACCGGGGAGGAACACCCCGGAGGAGACGACCCGTTCGAGGTCGGCCCAGTCGAGCGCGTCGGTCTTGGCGTCGTAGCCCTGCTTGGTCACGTACACCCAGTAGTAGTCGCCGCCGTGGGTGGCCACGTCCTCGTAGTGCAGCGTGAAGTCGTTCTCGAGCGGCGTCGTGTGCCAGGCTCCGGCGGCGTCGAGAGAGTTGTAGCGACCGCCTTCGGCCTGGCCGCCCGAGCAGAGCTGGTTGTCGGGGATGCGGGTCTCGTGCTGGCCCTGCATGCCCTCGCGCAGCAGGCCGTTCCAGTTCCACATGGTGTTGGGGTTGGCCTGCCAGGCCTGCCAGCACATGGGGTCCTCGTCGGCCATGTCGGGATTCTGGAAGTCACCTCCCCAGCGCTCCCAGCAGCTGTACTGCCGGGCGGGCGGGTTGGTCGCGGTGCCGTGCCCGGAGGCCGGCTGGACGATGACGAACGCCGATACGATCCCGGCCGCCGCGGCGGCCAGGATGACGATCGCCGCTCGCAGGCGCCGTCTGGACTTGGTAAGCATGGTAGCGCTCCCAATTCGAAGGAACATTGATGTCAATCAATGTAACTTGCTCGGGTCCGCCTGTAAAGTCCGAAGTCTCCCCAGGCCTCAGTTCGTCTGGCCGAGGATCACCGACCGGGTCCCCTCCTCGGCGTCCTCGTCGCACACGAACACCAGCTCATCGCCCGGTTCGAGCGTGTCGTCGCCGGAGGGGGCGATGACGCGGCGGCCGCGGATGATCGCCACCAGCGCCACGTCCCGCGGCAGCGCGACCTCGGCGACGGACCGCCCGGCGTGCGGCGCCGCGGGCGGGAGCGTTATCGCCACCAGGTTCGCCTGCGACTGTCGGAAGCTCATGAGGCGCACGAGGTCGCCGACGCTGACGGCCTCCTCGACGAGCGCGGCCAGCAGACGCGGGGTCGAGACGGCCACGTCCACACCCCAGTCCTCGTCGAACAGCCACTCGTTCTCGGCGCGGTTGACGCGAGCGACCACGCGAGGGACCGCGAACTCGGTCTTCGACAGCAGGCTCACCACCAGGTTCACCTTGTCGTCGCCGGTGGCCGCCACGGCCACGTCGCACGTCTCCAGGTGGGCGCCGCGCAGGACCTCCAGTTCGCACGCGTCGGCGAGCAGCCACTCGGCCTCGGGCACCCGCTCGGGCCGCATCGAGTCGGGGTCGCGCTCGATGAGCAGGACCCGGTGGCCGTTGCCCACCAGCTCGGCGGCGATCGAGCGGCCCACGTTCCCGGCCCCGGCGATGGCGACCCTCATACCGCGCCTCCCTGCGGGGCCGCGCCCGCGATCTGGCGTATCTTCGCCTCGTCCCCGTCGGCCACCAGCATGAACACGCCGTCGCCGTCCTGGAGCACGGTCGAGGGGGTCGGCAGCGTGGCCCGGCCGAACCGCGTCACGTAGGCGATCCGGTGCCCGGTCGCCTGCTCCAGCCGCGCCAGAGCGAGCCCGTACCAGGCCTCGTCGCAGCGGATCTCGACCATCGACAAGGTCGCCGTCGGATCCCTCCACAAAGGTCCCTGCTCGTCGGGGAGGAGGTGGCGCAGCAGCCGGTCGGCGGTCCAGCGGACCGTGGCCACGGTGGGGATGCCGAGCCGCTCGTAGACGGTGGCCCGCTGCGGGTCGTAGATCCGCGCGATCACGTTGGGGACGCCGAAGTTCTCGCGGGCGACCCGCGCGGCGATGATGTTCGAGTTGTCCCCTGAGGACACCGACACGAACGCGTCGGCGCGGCCGATCCCGGCCTTGGCCAGGACCTCCCGGTCGAAGCCGACGCCTTGGACCGTGGCCTGGTCGAAATCGGGCCCGAGCCGGCGGAAGGCCTTCGGGTTCTGGTCGACGACGCCGAGCGTGCAGCCGCGCTCCACCAGGCTGCGCGCCAGGAGCGACCCCACCCGCCCGCAGCCCATGATCACCACATGCACCCGGCCCCACCTCTTCTCGCCACGTCCTTCCAAGGTAGAGCCTCTCACGACGAGGCCCTCTCGGGCCTTGGCGGCCGAAGCGCCCGCCCGCGGCCGGTAAGGTCACTACCCGTGACGCGGTCCATGTCCGTCTTCAAACGGCTGCTCGTGGGGGAGCCGTTCCCCTCCGGGCGCCGCCCCTCGCTCTCGCTCTCGAAGCGCTACGCGATCCCGCTGCTGGCGGTCAACCCCATCTCCTCGCTCGCGTACGCCCCCGAGCAGGTCTTCCTCGTGCTCGGCCTGGCCGGGACGGCCGCGTACGCGTTCTCGGTGCCCACCGGCCTCGCCGTGGCCGCGCTCATGGTCCTGGTGATCGCCGCCTACCGCTACACCGTGCAGGCCTACCCGGGCGGCGGTGGGGACTACCGGGTGGTCACCGCCAACTTCGGGCCCGGGGCCGGGCGGCTCGCCGCCGCCGCGCTGGTCTTGGACTACATCCTCACCGTGGCCGTCTCGGTGGCCGCGGCCGTGGCCGCGCTCGGGGTCCTCATGCCCGGTCTCCAGGCCTGGCGCGAGTGGATCGGTGCCGCCGCGATCGCGGGCCTCGCCGCGTACAACCTGCGCGGCCTCAAAGTCTCCGGGCGCCTGGCCGCGGCCGTCACCGTGGCGTTCATGACCGGGATCGGTGCGATCCTCGTCGTCGGGTTCGCGCGCCTGGGGGCAGGCGAGGACCTCACCGCCGCCTCGGCCGAGTACGACACCGCCGAACCGCGCGAATGGACCACCGCGGCCCTGCTCATGCTGTGCGCCAGGGCCTTCGCGGCCGGTTCGGTGGCCGTCACCGGGATCGAGACGTTCACGACCCGGGTCCGGTTCTTCCGGCCGCCGCGCGGACGCAACGCCGCCGCCGCGATCACCGCGGTCGGCGGCGCGACCGTGGCCCTGTTCATCGGGATCGTGGTCCTCGCCCACCTCACCGGCGCACAGGCCTCGCCAGAACCGGGGCCCGCCTCGTTCCTCCAGCACCCGCTCATCGCCCAACTCGCCGACACGGTGTTCGCGGCCTCGCCCGCCGCGGTGGCCCCGATCATGCTCGCCACCGCCGGGGTCCTGTTGCTGGCCGCGAACACCGCGTTCGTGGGCTTCCCGCGCCTGGCCTCGGTGTTCGCCGAGGACTCGCTGCTGCCGCGCCAGCTCCACAAGCGGGGCGACCGGCTCGTCTACTCCAACGGCATCCTCATCCTCGCCGTGGCCGCGGCGGTCCTGGTGATCCTGTTCGGCGGCGCGGCCTACGAGCTCATGGGCCTGTACATCGTCGGGGTGTTCCTCTCGATGGTCCTGGCCCACGCCGCGATGGCCCGCCATTGGCGGCGCGTCCTCGACGTCGAACCCGACCGGGGACGCCGCGCCAGGGCCCGCCGGGCCCGCGCCACCGCTCTGGCGGCGACGGTCGCCTGTGCGGCGGTCCTGGTGGTCGTGGTGGTGGCCGACTACCGGCGCGGCGGGTGGATCGCGGTGCTCATCATCGGCGGCTGCTACCTGCTCATGCGGTTCATCGCCCAGCACTACACGGCGGTGCGCGGCGAGATCGAACTGCCGCCGGGCCGCCCCAAGCTGCCCGCGCGCAACCACGCGATCGTCCTCGTCTCCAGCGTGAACCTGCCGCTGATGCGGATGCTCTCCTACGCCAAGGCGACCCGGCCCGACACGATCACGGGCCTGTCGGCGAACGTGGACGCGGCGGCTTCGCGCCACCTCCTCGCCGAGTGGGAGCGGCGCGGCATCACCGTCCCCCTGACCGTGGTCGACTCGCCCTACCGCGAGATCACCGGCCCGATCGTGGACTACGTCAAGGCCCTGCGCCGCGACGCCCCGCGCGATGTCGTCACCGTCTACCTGCCCGAATACGTGGTCGGGCAGGGCCCGCAGCGCGGGCGCCTCGCGCGCGGCTACTTCAACTGGTCGACCTCGCTGCTGCACAACCAGACCACCAAGGCCCTGCGCCGCCAGCTCAAATACGAGCCGGGCGTCATGATCTGCACCGTGCCGTGGATCCTCGGCGAGAGCACCGAGCCGCCGCCGCTGCGCCGCGTCCCCAAGTAGTCCGGGGGTCACACCCGCGAGGCAAGTCGCGCCCCGGCCCCGCCGGGCCCGTATCCTGGCGTGCGGCCCGCTGAGCCGCAGCAGGAGCCGGAGTCAAGTGCAGGGGATGAAGACGATGATCGTCACCGTGGGAGACGTCGCCGCAGGAGGCCACTGCGTGGCCCGAGTCGACGGCGAGGTCTACTTCGTGCGGCACGCCCTGCCCGGCGAGCGCGTCCGCATCGAGATCACCGAACGCAAGAAGCGCTTCGCGTTCGCCGACGCCGTCGAGGTCCTGGAGGCCTCGCCCGACCGCGTCGAGCCCCCGTGCCGCTTCGCCGGGCCTAGCAAGTGCGGCGGCTGCGACTTCCAGCACGCCACTCCCGAATCACAGCGCCGCCTCAAGGCCAAGGTCCTGTTCGACCAGCTCACCCGCATCGGCGGGATCGACCCGGCCCGCCTCGACGGCGTCGAGGTCGAGGCCCTCGCATGGCCCGAAGGGGCCCTGGGCTGGCGCACCCGCATGCAGTACGCGGTCGGCCCGGACGGTCGGCCCGGCCTGCGCGCCCACAAGTCGCACGACCTGATCCACATCGACAAGTGCGCGATCGCCACCGAGCGTATCCGCGAGTCCGAGGTCCTCGGCAAGCACTGGGACGGCATGGGCGCGGTCGGGGTCGTCGACACCGACGACGAGCAGCTCGCGGTGTACACCCAGCTGCGCCGCACCGCCCGCCCGCACCACAAGAGCGGCCCCAAACTCGTGCACCAGCAGGTCGGATCGAACGAGTTCGAGATCGGCTTCGACGGGTTCTGGCAGGTCCACCCGGCCGCCGCCTCCACGTTCCTGGAATGCGCCCTCGACTTCCTCCAGCCCCGCGAAGGCGAATCGGCCTGGGACCTGTACGCGGGCGCGGGCGCCTTCGCCGCCGGGCTCGCCGAAGCCGTGGGCGAGACCGGCCGGGTGGTGGCCGTGGAGAACGCGCCCGCCTCCCGCACCGCCGCGAACCTCGCGCGCTGGAAGAACGCCGGGGCGATCGACGGCGACGTGGCCGCCATCGCGCCCGACCTCGGATCGGTCGACCTCGTCGTCTTGGACCCGCCGCGCAGCGGCGCGGGCCCGGAGGTCGTGGTCGCGCTCGGCGAGGCCCGCCCCCGCGCGATCTGCTACATCGCCTGCGACGCGGGCGCTCTGGCGCGCGACGCGAGCGACCTGGCGATCGAAGGGTACGAGCTCAAGCGCCTGCGCGCGTTCGACGCGTTCCCGATGACCCAGCACTTCGAGACGATCGCCCTGTTCGAGCCCGTCGACTGACCACTCGCGCCACTGCACGGGAACTGACCGTCTCCCGCGAGTTCGCCATGCGATAACTTTGTGCCGCAAATGAACGCATCCCTCGGAGCCGTACGATGACGCACCCTCCCCACGGGCAGCCCGCCGGGCCGCCTCCCGGGCCGACGCCGCAGTCCTTCCAGTACCAGCCCCACGACCCCTACGGGCACGTGGCGAACGGGCAGCCCTCCGGGCCGGTCCTGCCGCCTGCGCCCACGTTCTGGCAGCGGTGGGGGATGACGCACCTGGACGGGCGCCCGCGCCAGGTCACCGTGCTGCTCCAGGCACTGTGGATCTACCTCGCGGCGCTGGTGCTCTCTTCGCTGCTGTCCCTGGCGTTCTCGGCCGTCATCGCCGCGTTCCTGGACTCAGGGGTCGGGTTCGCGGTCAACCTGGTGTTCAGCCTGCTCCTCGCAGGGCTCGTGGTCGGCCTCATCTGGGTCACCGCCAGAGAACAACTGGGGCGCCTCAACTTCGAGAACCCGCGCCTGACCTACCACATCGGACTCGGGATCCTCGGCCTCAACGCCCTCTTCGGACTCATCGGCGCGTTCCGGTTCGTGTTCGGACTCATCCAACTCGCCGCCGTGGGCCTGGCGTTCGCGCTCATCTTCACCAAACCCTTCATCGCCTGGATGAGAGAACGCCCCGGCAACCAGCCGCGCAAAGCGCCCCAGTCGCGCCCGCTCCCCGGCGAGGACTTCCACCACGCCCCGCCCCAGCAGTCCCCTTGGCGCGACGCCGCTCCCGGCCCCGGTCACGCCGGGCCGCCCGCGAGCGGCCCGACCGGATGGCCCCAGCCGCCTCGCTAAGTCACAACTGCAATCGCAGCCCGAGCAGCACCCGCCGTCACCGTCGCCGCCGCAGCACTGGCAGCAGTTGCAGCACTCGCAGTCGCAGCACTCGCGGCAGTCGCACCCGTCCCGGCAGCAGCCCTGGCGCGGCCGCCCGGTGAACGGGTCCTCGTACTGCTCGGCGCAGCACCACTGGCACGTGCAGCACACCACCGCCAGGCCGCACATGCCCGCCCAGAACCCCTTGCGGCGCCCGCCGAAGTCACCCTCGCTCGTCACCGGACTACTCCCGACATGCCGCTCGGGCCTGCGATACGTCGCGCACGTCGTGCCGAACGTCTTCGACACCGCATGGCGCGCATAGCGGTCCAGCAGCAGCCCGGTCATCGCCCGGTCGAGCAGCGCCGCCGACCCCAACGCGGCCTTGAGATCAGCGAGGGCCCCGCGAGCGAGATCCCGCGCCCCCTCGACCCCCACACCGGTGGCCGCCAACGGATTCCACGCCCCGCGCTCGGCGTCCTCGTCGAAGTCCTCGGCCGCGTCCAGCAGATGCGCGAGCCGCCCGAACGCGGTCCCGGCGGCCCGGAACGCCCCCTCGTTCTCCGGCCGCCCGCCCAGCCGCGCCGCATGGGCGAACAACTCGGCCGTCGCGATCTCAGTGGGCGCGGTGACCTCGGTCAGCGCCGTCCCCAGGCCGCAGGAGGCCTCCACCTCCCGCTGCCCCTCCACGACCGCCGCGATCGGCCCCACGTCCACCCCGATCGAGTCCCCGATCCGAGCCGCCTTGGCACGCAGCCGATCCGAAGTCGCACCCACGACCGTCCGGGCCCCGCGCCGCCCGGCGAACCCGTCGCCGTCCTCCACATGGTCGCGCAGCTTCGCCGAAGCCAGCAGCAGCGAAGCGGTCGCGGCCAGGCGCGGCCCGCCGCCGGTGGCGATGCGCTGGCGGCGCATCCCGCGCAGCGCGCACGGCCCGGCCTCGCGCGACTCGGCCTCGCCGAGCTGCGCCTCCACCAGCACCGATAGCGCCAGCGCGTCGTAATTGGTGGTTAGGCGCGCGAAATGCCCGGCGTCGTCGCGAAGCTCCAGGCACAGGCCGCAGAAATGCCCCATCCAGCGCGGCTTGAGATCGTCGGGCGTGCGCGAAGGACATGGCGAGAGGATGCCGAACAACTGGTCTCCCGGGAAGCGAGGGGTCGTGTCTTCCCGGGATGGTAGGAGGCGGACGCAACGCGACCGCCGAGCGCGGGTCGGCGGTCGCGTGCGGGAGGTCTCACGGGACGTCCTGCGGACAGAACGCCCCCATATATTAGCGCACCTGCATGAATTCGGAGCTTTTTCGCAACGCGCAGCCGACCGGAACCGCACAAAGCAGCGAAAACGGGGCGAGGCGCACGCGCCCCGCCCCGTACCGGCCCTCGCTACGCGATGAGCGAGGAGAAGTCGTTGTCCGCCAGCCAGGCCGCGACTCCGCCCGGGACGTCGCCCTCGTGATCGGTGAAGACGATGTTCTCCAGGTCCGCGAGCTGGTCGTCGGACAGGGTGAACTTCCCGAGCGCCTCGGCGAGGTCGGGGAACTGGGCGCTGAAGCCCTGGGTCGCGAGCGTGTTGATGGTCTCGACGTCGCCGAGGCTCTTCTCGGGGTCTTCGAGGTTCTTCAGGTCGTACTTGGCGTACGCCCAGTGCGGCTGCCACAGCGTCACCACGATGGGCTTCTCGGCCGCGATGGCCGAATCGAGCTCGCTGAGCATGGTCGCCGTCGAGGAGGTCTTCAGCTCCAGGTCGGTGATGCCGTAGGTCGGGATGGTCGCCGTCTGGACGGCCTCGGTCAGGCCCGCGCTGGGCTCGATGCCGATGATCTCGCCGCCGAAGAGCTCGGCGTTGTCGTTGAGCTCGGCGAGGGAGTTCACCCCGTCCACATAGGAGGGAACCGCCACGGTCAGCGCCGCGTTGGAGTTCCACTCGCCGATCTGCTCCAGCTGGTCCCCGTACGTCTCGAGGTAGGTCGCGTGGGTGACCGGCAGCCAGCCGTCGAGGAACACGGTGACGTCGCCGCTGGACAGGCCCTCGAAGAGCAGGCCCGCCTCGGCGAACTCCTGGACGGTGACCGTGTACCCGGCGCTGGTGAGCGCCTGGTTCCACAGCTCGGTGGCGACGATGCCCTCGTCCCAGCCGGGGATGACACCGAGGACGATCTCGCCTTCGCCCTCGGCCAGGCCGAAGTCGACGTCGGAGGTGTCGGGGGCGTCGCCGCCCTCGTCCTCGACCGCGCAGGCGGTCAGTGCGGCGGGCAGGGCGACGGCGGCGCCGGTTGCCCAGGCGCCCTTCATGATCGAACGACGACGCATGTTTCCTTCTCTCTCCCGCGCCGGGACACGCGGGCTCTTGGGTAGTGAGTGCTGTTCGGGTCGGGTGCTATCGCGCGAGCTGCGCGGCCTTGGCGACCGGCGTGCGCTCGGCCAGGCCCTGCATGACGCGGTCGAGGAAGATCGCCAGGATCACCACGGCGATCCCCGCGTTGAAGCCCTTGGCGATGTCGACTCGGCCGAGCGCGGACACGATGTCCTCGCCGAGTCCGCCGCCGCCGACCATGCCCGCGATGACGACCATGGACAGCGCGAGCATGATGACCTGGTTGAGACCGGCCATGATCGTCGGCAGCGCCAGCGGCAGCTTGACGCGCAACAGGGTCCGCGCGGGCGAAGAGCCGAAGGCCTGGGCGGCCTCGACGACCTCGCGGTCGACCTGGCGCAGGCCCAGTTCGGTCAGGCGCACGCCCGGAGGCATGCAGAAGATGATGGTGGCGATGATGCCCGGCGTCTCGCCGACGCCGAAGAGCATGACCACCGGCAGGAGGTAGACGAACGCCGGCAGCGTCTGCATGAAGTCCAGGACCGGGCGCAGGACCGTGGAGGCGGCGCGGTTCTCGGCGGCGAGGATGCCGATGGGTATCGCCAGCAGCGTCGCCAGTCCGGTCGCGACCACGACCATGGCGAGCGTCGACATCGTGTTGTCCCAGTACGGGGTCCAGGCCACGACGAACATGCCGGCGCCGACCACGGCGGCGAGCTTCCAGCCTTTGACGGCGAAGGCGAGCCCGGCGAAGATGAGGATCATCAGGCCCGAGGGCAGCCACAGCAGGGCGTCGGCCAGAGCGAAGTAGAGGGATTCGAGGAAGGTCTCGACGCCGTCGAACAGCGGCGCCCAGGCGGTGCGCAGCCAACGGATGAGACTGTCCATCCACTGCCCGAGGGGCATGTCGGGCAGGGGTTTCCAGACGTAGGTCCAGAACCAGTCGCGGGTGTACTGAATCATGCCGGCTGGGCCTCCTGGCTGTCGGCTTCGCGCTCGTCGTCCGATCCGGGATCGGGCGCCAGCGACTTGATGATGGACCTGGTGGTGACGACGCCGAGCGGGTCGGCGTTGTCGTTGACGACCAGGAGGGGGGCGTCGGAGCTCAGGACCGGCTCGTACAGCTCGTTCACCGGCACGTCGGACTCGACGGTGGCGAACTCGCTGGTGTCGGTGGTGCCGCAGGGCTCCATGACCGCTTCGGCGGTGAGCACGCGGCTGCGGTCGACGTCGGCGGTGAACTCGGCCACGTAGTCGTCGGCCGGGCGCAGCAGCAGGTCCTCGGCGGTGCCCATCTGCTTGACCTCGCCGTCGCACACGGCGATCCGGTCGCCGATGCGCATGGCCTCGTTGAGGTCGTGGGTGATGAACACGATGGTCTTGGCGAGCTTGGCCTGGAGTTCGAGGAGCTGGTCCTGCATCTCCTGGCGGATGAGCGGGTCGAGGGCGCTGAACGCCTCGTCCATGAGCAGGATCTCGGTGTCGGCGGCGAGCGCGCGGGCCAGGCCCACGCGCTGCTTCATGCCGCCCGAGAGCTGCACGGGCAGCTTGTCCTCGTCGCCGGCCAGGCCCACGAGCTCGACGGCCTCCCTGGCGCGCTCCAGTCGCTCGGGCTTGCTCAGGCCCTTGATCTCCAGGCCGAACGCGACGTTCTCCAGCACGGTGCGGTGCGGCAGCAGCGCGAAGTGCTGGAAGACCATGCTGATCTTCTCGCGCCTGAGGCGGCGCAGCTCCCGGGCCGAGAGCGAGCCGAGGTCCACGCCGTCGATCTCGATGGTGCCGGCGGTGGGCTTGATGAGGCCGTTCAGCATCCGGATCAGCGTCGACTTGCCGGAGCCGGAGAGCCCCATGACGACGAAGATCTCGCCGGGCTCGATGGCCCAGTTGTGGTCGATGACGGCCGCGGTCAGGTTGCGGCCGCTCAGCTCGGAGCGGGGTACGCCCTCCTTGAGCTGGGTGACGGCGGCTTTGGCGCCTTTGCCGAAGACTTTGTACAGGGAATCGACTGCGATCGCAGGCATTTCCGTCCTTTCACAGCACCGTCCCGCGGGCCGCAGTCTGGGGGCGCGGCGTCGCGGGAGCTCGGGCTTCCGTTGGGGGCGGCAACGTTGGAAACACTAATCAACACCAGGGCTTTTAGCACCCGAGCAGCGCGTGAGAAGGTAGACACGAGGGGTGGAGAAGGGGTGTTTTGGCAGGTCAGAAAGATGTTCGGAGGTGTTGACCAATCGCTGGTTCGATTGTCGACAATCCGACATTCCTAATAATTGACGCCTCGACTTGACCTATTCGAGACCTGTCCGTGACCGCCCGGCCCGGTCACAGCGCCGCGGCCTTGGCCCGCGAGGACACCGCTTCGAGATCGGCCCGGCTCAGCCCGAGCGAGGCCGCCTTGGCGTACTCGCCGGCGATGTCGGTCCCCATCCGCATCGGCGAGTCCGTCCCGAGCACCACCGGGATCCCCGCGTCGAGGAACCGCGGCAGCGGATGCGCCTCCAGGCTCGGCACCATCCCCAGCACCACCGCCGAGGTCAGGCACACCTCCACGGTCACCCCGCGCTCGGCGAGCAGCCGCATGATCCCCGGGTCGCTCGCCGCCCCGACGGCGTGCCCGATCCGGCCGATCTGCTCGATCTCGGCCAGCGAGGCCAGGTTCGAGGCGTTGAACGCCCCCGCCGGGACCGTGACGCCCATCCCGGCCGCACCCGCGGCCTCGGCCACCACCCGGCCCCGGGCCCAGTCCGCCTCGGCCGCATAGGGCACGTAGATGATCTCGATGCCCGACAGGCCCGCGGCCGCGGCGTCCCCGAACGCGTCGCACAGCTCCCGCAGCATCGGGTCCCACAGGTTCATGCTCAAGATCGCGCCCGCGTCGAAGTCGGGGTAGGTCTCGGTCACGCTCGCCCGCGCGGCCTCGAACCGCTCCATGAACTGCGGGTGCACCACCGACTCCTGCGGCAGCCGCAGCTCGGTGTAGACCGCGCCCCCGTGCGCGGCCGCCAGCAGGGCCTCCTTGAGGATGCCCTCGTAGACCACCGGATCGACCGCGTCCAGGTCGAAGCGCGGCACCGCCGACATCCGTTGGAGCCTGGCCAGTCCCGGCGGCACGGCGGACTGGACGCTCGCGCGCCGCTCGGCCCAGTCGACCGGGGAGGAGCTCAACACCTGGTCGAGGCGCGCGGGCCATTCCGTGTTCTGGTGCAGGTCGATGAGGTCCATGTTGGGATGATCACATTTCGATCACGAACGGTGCGGGCTTTCGTGCGGCGTGTCCCTTTCGGGGAGTGACAGCTTTGCGACACACACGCCTGAAGTCCCCCGTTCGGCTGAACTTTCGGTGCGCCCGTGGAGAGTCGAACTGAACGGGGGACTTGTCAGGCCCGCCCGCGCGATCCGTGACCGCCTTCGCCTCCCCCGTCCACCCCATGAGACACGTCCCAGCCGACCTCGCGGCGGTACCGCCCCAGCGGCGCCACCGTTAGACTTCCGGCTTATGAACTCCCACGACGCACCCGAGATGGGCCCGCTGCTGTCAGGCATCGGCAGGCTGGCCGATTTCAAGTCGCTGGACGAGGACGACCTCCCCGCCCTCGCCGAGGAGATCCGCACCTTCCTGGTCGACGCGGTCGCCCGCACCGGCGGCCACATCGGCCCCAACCTCGGCGTCATCGAACTGACCATGGCCATCCACCGGGTCTTCGACTCCCCGCACGACCAGGTCGTCTTCGACACCGGGCACCAGTCCTACGTCCACAAGGTGCTCACCGGCCGCGCCGGGCAGTTCACGGGCCTTCGCCGCCGCGGCGGCCTCACCGGCTACCCCAGCCAGGCCGAGTCCCCCCACGACCTGGTCGAGAACTCCCACGCCTCGACCTCGCTGTCCTACGCCGACGGCCTCGCCAAGGCCCACGCGCTCACCGGCTCCGACCGCCACGTCGTGGCCCTGGTCGGCGACGGCGCGCTCACCGGCGGCATGTGCTGGGAGGCCCTCAACAACATCGCCGCGCGCGACGACCTCAAGCTCGTGATCGTCGTCAACGACAACGGCCGCTCGTACGCGCCGACCGTCGGCGGCCTCGCCAAGCGCCTCTCGGGCCTGCGCCTCAACCCCGGCTACGAGCCCGCGCTCAAGAAGATCCAGGAGGTCGTCGAGCGCATCCCCGTGTTCGGCCGCGCCGCCTACGCGGGCCTGCACGCCGCCAAGACCGGCCTCAAGGACGCGCTCGCGCCCCAAGGCATGTTCTCCGACCTCGGCATCAAGTACGTCGGCCCCGTCGACGGCCACGACGTCGCCGAACTCACCGAGGCGCTGGAGCGCGCCAAGGGCTTCGGCGGCCCGGTGATCGTTCACGCGCTCACCGAGAAAGGCCACGGCTGGGCCCCCGCGCGCGCCGACGAGGCCGAGCAGATGCACTCGCCTTCGGCCGCGTTCGACCCCATCACCGGCGAGCCCGTTGCCGCCTCGAAGCGCCGCTGGACCGGCGTGTTCGCCGACGAGCTGGTGGCCCAGGCCAACCTGCGCCCCGAGGTCGTGGCGATCACCGCCGCGATGCCCGGCCCGACCGGGGTCGACAAGCTCATGCAGCGCCACCCCGAGCGGGTCTTCGACGTCGGGATCGCCGAGCAGCACGCCGTGACCTCGGCCGCGGGCTTGGCACTGGGCGGGATGCACCCGGTGGTCGCCGTCTACTCCACGTTCATGAACCGCGCGTTCGACCAGACCGTGCTCGACGTGGCCATGCACAAGCTGCCGGTCACGTTCGTGCTCGACCGCGCCGGGATCACCGGGCCCGACGGGCCCAGCCACTACGGGATCTGGGACACCTCGATCTTCCGCGTGGTGCCCGGGCTGCGCATCGCGGCCCCGCGCGACGCCGCGACGCTGCGCGAGGAGTTCGCCGAGGCGCTCACCGTCGACGACGGCCCCACGATGCTCCGCTTCCCGACCGGCGCGATCCCCGAGACCGACATCGCCGCCGTCGACGTCCACGAAGGACTCGACGTGCTGGTCAAGCACGAGGACGACGAACTCCTCATCGCCGCCTGCGGCTCCCTCGCCGCCCCTGCGGTCGAGACCGCGAGACTCCTTGCCGAGCAAGGCATCCGCGCCACCGTGGTCGACCCGCGCTGGATCTCCCCGGTCCCCGACGCGCTCGTGAAGCTCGCGGGCCAGTACCCGCTCGTGGCCACCATGGAGGACGGCATCCGCACCGGCGGCTTCGGCGACGCGCTCGCCCAGTCGCTGCGCGACGCGGGCGAAGAGGTCCCCCTGGTCGACTTCGCGGTCGAACGCGGCTGGCACCCGCACGGCACCCGCGGCGAACTCCTGGCCGACCTCGGCCTGACTCCGGCGGCGATGGCCGACCGCCTCGCCGCGGAGGTCCACAGAAGAGGCGAAGCCGAAGCGCACCACCACCACTAGGCGGCGCTGGCCGTATGAAGAGCTGAAGGTCGTATACCGTCCCTAGCCCCCACCCACCCAGAGGGGACTACGGCCGCAATCTTTCCGGGCGGGTACGACAGAAAACGCCCCCGCGAGCGAGGTTGTCACCCGAAAAGGCGACAAGGCGTGAGTCATACTCCGCTGCGGGGTCGCGGGGTCGCGGGGTCGCGGGGTCGCGGGGTCGCGGGGTCGCGGGGTCGCGGGGTCGCGGGGTCGCGGGGTCGCGGGGTCGCGGGGTCGCGGGGTCGCGGGCGTGACCCGGTGCGGTCGTGACGACTGCCGGTCGGCGTGGCGCGATTCGGGTGCGGTCGCGGCGGCTGCCGGTTCACGTGAGCGTGGCCCGGTGGTCGCGACGACTGCTGGTCTTTTTGAGTGCCGCTGTCGCCGCGGTTGCGGTTCCGGGCGCTGGTGCGCCGCCGGGCCGCGCGCAGCGACGCGGCGGACCCTGTAGGGGCCGCCGCGTCAGGTGCTGCCTCATAGACGAGGCGAGGGCCCCGTTCGGTTGTCGCGCTAGCGCATAGATTTCAGGCCGCTGCGGATGCGAGCAAAGTCGCGGCGCCTGCGTTCGAAGGTCGCGCCCGCTCCCAGGAGGATCACGCCGCCGATGGCGGGCGGAATCCACACCGGGATGAGGTCCCACAGCAGCGTCAGCTCGTTGATCGTGATGACCGCCAGCGCGATCGAACCGAGCACGAGCGGCGCCTGCCAGCGCCGTTGCAACCCTGCGATGATGACCGCGATCGCCGCGGCGCCCACGCCGACCCGGCGGACCGGGTCGTCGTCGCCGAGCGCGAGCAGCAGGCTGGGGCCGATGCCGCCGATGATCGGCAGGGCCAGGGCCGACCACGATCCGGCCTGGGGCCGCTTCTCCAAGCGCCACAGGCCGATCACGAACAGCATCGCCGCGGGCGGGGCGGTGAAGTACTCCAGTGTGGTCGCGCCTTCGGCGGCCAGGAGCGTCCACCAGCCGACGGTGCCGGTGGCCATCGCGGCGATCGTGTAGCCCCACTTGCGGACCGGGGCCATGATCGCGGCGCCGACGAGCGCGAGCGTGTAGATCCCGAACTCGGCGGGCACGAACAGCCGTTCGGTGGAGTCCGAGAGCGTCCACGCGAAGAAGTCCACGAGGCCGTTGACGGCGATGGTGATCCCGGCGAGCACGTGGGCGAGGATCGCGCCGAGGACCCGGTCGGGGCGGCTGCGCCGGGGCGCGCCGACCGCGGTGACGAGCATGGCCGCGGCGGTCACGGTGAGCCAGAACGGGATCCAGCCTTCACCGGGGTCGACGGTGTCGCTCATGGAGGCGGCGAGCCCGGCGATCGGGGCCCACACGGCGACGGCGACCCAGCCGCCGCAGCGTCCGCCGAGGGTCTGCGAGCCGAGCGCGGCCACGACGCCGAGGACGGCGCACACCAGGAATCCGAGGGTCGGCAGCGCGTCGTAGCGGGTCGGGTCCTCTTCCCAGACCAGGATCGACGTCGAGATCACGGCGAAGGTCGCGGCCAGCGCGGCGGCGTCGAAGCGGAACCGCTTCGGCAGGAGCACCGAGGCGATGCCCGCGCCGACGAGCACGAGCGGGATCTCGAAGTTGAAGGGGCCGTTGTGGTCGGCGCCGTCGATGAGGTGGGTGAGGCCGCTGATGGTCAGGAGAGCGGCGATGAGGGTGGTGCCGCCGCCGATCACGTAGGACGCGAGGCGCACGGCGGCGCGCATCGGCTCGGCGAGGACGGTCGAGACCAGGCGCGCGATGACGAACACGATGAAGTACGTGGTCAGGTCGGGCGCGTTGAAGGTCACGGACGCGAACGCGGCCAGCCCGGCGAGTCCGGCGACCGTGGCGGTCGTCAGCGCCCAGGCGGGGTTGCGGGAGCCGATGAGCACGAGCGCGGTGATCCCGGCTGCGAGGAGCGCGAGGATCGGGACGGCGAGTTCGGGGACGGCGGCGCGGGCGGCGAGTGTCCACGCGCACAGTACGAGCGACCCGGCGGTGGAGGAGGCGACGAGCATCGCGGTGGTGGTGACGCCGAGGCGGCGCGCGTATTGGACGCCGAGGAGGTTCGCGGCGGCCAGGACCGCGACGGCGGCGGCGATGGGCGGGACGACCGGGTCGTCGAGGCCGAAGGCCGCGCGGAGCCCGGCCGAGCACGCGGCGACCACGGAGGCGCAGATGAGCAGGCGCGAGGCCCACAGGTCGCCGCGGGTGGCGCGGCTGGGGAGCCGGGTGGTGATCCACGCGGCGGCCCCGAGGGCCGCGGCGATGGTGACCATGAGGATCACGGCTTTGCCGATGGAGGCGGCGGCGGCGAACGAGGCGCCGACGGCCGCGAGCGGCAGCATGGCCCAACTGGTGGCGCTGAGCCGCGCGGCGGCCCGGTAGGCGGCGAGGACGGCGAGCACGCCCGCGGTCCAGGCGGCGACGGTCTCGGGTCCGAAGCTCGCTCCTTCGGGGCGGTACAGGTAGTAGCCCGCGAGGGTGGTGCACCACAGGGCGAGTGCGGCGAGCGCGGCGAACGTCTCGGCGGTGGCCCAGAGCCGGAACCGCTTGAACGCGAACGGCACTGCCAGCAGCAGGATGGTGACGCCGCCGAGGATCGCGGCCCGGCCGCCGTTGCCGAGGTTGCGCCAGGCCACGGCGGTGAAGATGATGATGGCGGCCGCCACGAGCAGCCCGCCGAGGCTCAGCAGCACGGTCTGCACGGTCTTGGTGCCGACCTCGCCGCGTTCGCGCGGCGCGCGAGCAGGTCGCATCGGCGGTCCCTGCGGCGCGTAGGGCGGTGCCGCCGGGTACCGAGGGAGACCGCCGACCGGGGGAGGGGCCTGCGGCGCGTTGCCGTGGGCGGGGGTCTGCGGTCCGGCGGTCGGGTTGGGCCCCTGGGGTGTCGGCGCAGCGGCAGGGCTCGGAGCGGCGAGGTTCGGGCTCTGCGGAGCGGCGTTGGAGCCCGGAGTCGTAGCGGCCGCAGTGGGAGTCTGCGGAGTCGGAGCGGCGAGGTCGGGCGTAGCCGCAGGCTTGATGACCTGCGTCCCGGGGTCGTCCGCGGCAGGGATGGGGCTTTGCGGCGTCTGGGCCGCGTTGCCCATGCCAGCGGTCGGCGTCTGGGGCGCGTTCGAGGGCGCACCCGGAGTCGGCAACCCGATCGTGGCGTCGGTGGGCGGGTTCGCGGCCGACCGCTGCCGGGCGTCGGCGTGATAGGCCGCGGCGAGGGTCCCCAGGGCGTCGAGGACCTCCCGGCGCTCGGCCTCGACGGCGCCGCGACTGGTCAACTCGGCGGGCATCGACGCGAGGGCGGCATCTAGCCCGCTGAGCCGGGAAAGCAACGGCTCAGCCCCACGGCCGCAGGCCGGGCAGCCTTGCGCCGTGGAGGGGCTTCCGCACCTTGGGCAGTTGTACGTCGTCATGTGGTCAGTCTCCAAGGCCTGTCAACTCCCGATCCGGACGAATCGGGCACGAATTGTGAGGGGCATACAACGCAACGTGGGTTCGGGCGCGAGTCCGGACACTGAAAATATCGGATTCCTACAAACGCACCACCACACGCCGCCCCCAATCCCACCCCCGTGTCGAGTAGGACGCCTCGGCGAGGGGCGAGGGGCGAGGGGCGAGGGGCGAGGGGCGAGGGGCGAGGGGCGAGAGGCGAGGGGCGAGGGGCGAGGGGCGAGGGGCGAGAGGTTCGACTCGGGCCGGCGTTGGGCAGGTGCCCGCCTGGCACTCGCGCTGTGGGGCTGTGCCAGGCGGGCGCTGTCCGAACGTTCGCCTTGGCAGTTACCGCATTGCCTTCACCGATCGCGTCATCCTCGCCAGGTCGCGCCTGCGCTGCTCCAGCGTCGCCCCTGCCGCGATGAGGATTGCTCCTCCGATGGCCAGCGGGGCCCACTTGGGGACCAGGCTCCATACGAGGGCGATCTCGTTGACCGCCAAGGCCGCGAGCACGATCGTGCCGATGACCATCGGGGCCTGCCAGCGGCGGTTCGCCGCCAGCAAGACGACCGCAAGCGCCACTGCGCCCAAGGTGATCCTTCGCCACGGCTCGCCGTCCGGGCCCAGGGCCAGTGCCAGCGTGGGGCCGAAGCCCGCCGCCAGGGCCGGGGCCAGCGCCGCCCACGAACCCGTGCGCGGGCTGCGCTTGAGCAGCCACAGGCCCAGGCCGAGCAGCAGCGCCGCGGGCGGGGCGGTGTAGAGCTCGACGACTGTCGCTCCGCTGTAGGCGGTGAACAGCAGTTGCGCCACGATCGCGGCCGCACACGATGTGGTCGCGTAGACCACCCGCCATTGCGGCGTCAGCAGTGCCGCCGCAGCGAGGGCCAGTGCGTAAGCCGTGAACCCGAGGGGCGCAGCGAGGGACGCACCGAACGCGCCCACGTCGGCGACCAGCCAGATCAGGCTCATGCCGACCACGGCGTGCGCGCCGTACCGGCCCGCGCTGTTTGTGCGCAGTGCCAGCACGAACAGCGCCGACCCGGCGATCGCGGCGACCAGCGCCGTCGCCGTGACGTCGACCGTGTTCGCCGCCGGGTCGTAGTTCGCGGCCAGTGCGGTCGCGATCGTCCACGGGTACAACGCGATCCACGCCCCGGTGCGCCGCCAAGCGCTCGGCGAGGTCAGGCCGATCGTCAACGCGGCCAAGGTGATCAGCGCGAACGCGGCCGCCGGGGCCCAAGGCCGCCCCGCGAGCGGGCCCGCGACGAGCGCCGTCGCGGCCGCCACCATGAGCAGGTAGTCCCGCCGCGCGCCGCGGCCGACCGCGAGCACTCCGATGGCGCACAACGCGGTCACGGCCGCGGCCTCCCAGTCGAGGAACCGGTGCGGCTCGGCCCCGAACGCTGCCGGGAACGCCGCGAGGCCGATCCCCGCGCACCAGGTGAGCACCGCCGCGCCGACCGTGAACGCGGCCCGTTTGAGGTGGGCCGACAGCGGCGCGGGGAACGTGAACGCCAGCAGCAGCGTCAGCGCCGCAGCTCCGGCGTAGGACGCGAGCGCCGACGCGCCGGTGACGACCGCGGCCAAGGTCGCGACCGAAGTCGTGGCCACCGCGGCGGCCGCGGTCGGGGGCAGCCAGTCGGTGCCGCCCGGGTCGGTCCAGGCCGCCGCGATGGCGATGCCGACCGCGACGAGGGCGAACGCGGGCACCGTCAGCAGCAGCTCGCTCGAACGCGCGGCGAGGATCCACGCGGTCAGGCACATTGCGGCGCTGGCCGAACCGAGGATCGCGACCGTGGCGACCGGAGCCCCGGCGCCGCGGGCGTGGGCGGTGGCGAGCAGCAGGACGGCCGCGATCAGGCACGCGACGGCGGCCGCAGTGGGCAGCAGCGCGGCGTCGAGGCCGAACGCGGCCCGCAGTCCGGCGAGGAACGCGATCGCGATGCCGGCGGCGAGGAGCAGCTTCGCGGCCCACCGGTCGGAGGCGGTGTGGCGCGTGGGCGCGGCTCCCACCGTCCAGGCCGCGCCGGCGAGCACGGCCCCGATGGCGGCCATGTGGAGCGCGGCCTCGACCGGGCCGCCGAAGGCCGCGAACGCGGCCCCGGTGGCCGCGATCGGCAGCAGCGCCCAGCCGGGGGAGCTGACGCGGGCGGCGAGCCGGTAGAGCACCGCAGCGACCAGTACGAGTGCGGTCCACCGGGCCACCGACAGCGCGGTGAGTCCGGCACCGGCGGGCAGGTACAGGTAGTACCCGGCCAGGGCCGAGCACCACATGGCGAGCACGGCGACGGCCGCGAGCGTCTCGGCCGTGGCCCACAGCCGGAACCGGGTGAGCGCCAGTGGCACCGCGAGCAGCAGCCCGGTGGCCCCGGCGAGGATCGCGAGGCGGCCGCCGTCGCCGAGGTCGCGCCAGGCCACGGCGGTGAAGACGATGATGCCCGCGGTGAGCAGCAGTCCGCCGAGGCCGAGCAGCACGATCTGGATCGACTTGGTGGTGACCTCGCCGCGGCGCTGGAGGTCGGGCGGGGCGGGCGCGGCGGGCGCCGGAGTCTGTGTCTGGTTCATACGCTGAGTGTCGAAGCCGTGTCAACCAGCGATTCGGACATTTCAGGCACGATTTGTGGGGTTCGGACAACGATCCGCGCCGCCTCGCCCGAGGGGGCGCCGATAATTCGTGGGTTCCTCTAAACGGTCCACACCGCGCGATGCTTCAATCGGAAGCGACCCTCGACTCCTCTGACCCTGAAGGGCCACAACATGAAGATCGCTGTACTGGGCACTGGCGCGGTCGGCCGCGCGCTCGCCGGGCGCCTCGCCGCCCTCGGCCACGACGTCGCCCTCGGCACCCGCGACCCCGAGTCCACGACCGCCCGAGGCGATGTCGCCGCATGGGCCGCCGAGCATCCCGGCGTCCCGGTGGCGACGTTCGCCGAAGCGGCCACCGGCGCCGAACTCCTGATCAACGCCACCTCCGGTGAGCACTCGATCGCGGCCCTGGAGGCCGCGGGCGAGGCCAACCTGGCCGGGAAGGTCGTTCTCGACGCCGCCAACCACATGTCCTTCGCCAACGGCTACCCCGAGGTCGGCCACAACGAGACCGAGTCCCTGGCCGAGCGCCTCCAGCGGGCCTTCCCCCAGGCCCGGGTCGTCAAGTCGCTCAACACGATGAACAGCGACGTGATGGTCGAGCCGCGCAAGGTCGCCGGGGGCGACCACACCGTGTTCGTCTCCGGCGACGACCCCGAGGCCAAGCGGGCGGTGACCGCGCTGCTGACCGAGATGGGCCACACCGACGTCCTCGACCTCGGCGGCATCGAGTCCGCCCGCGGCGCCGAACTCGCGCTCGGGTTCTGGTTGCGGGTCGCCTCGGGCGTGGGCCACTTCGCGTTCAACTTCAAGATCGCGCGATAGCGAAGGAGGAACGGGCCCCGCATCCGTCGATGCGGGGCCCGTTCCGTCGGGAGGAGGAAAAGTCCTTATGACGCCGCGTTGTACGCGTCGATGATGTCCCAGGCCAGGTCTTCCCACTGGGCGTAGGCGTCGGGGAACGCCGAGACCTGGACGGCCTGCGCGGCGCCGGCGATCGACATGTTCTCCCAGCCGCCGATGTTGCTCAGGCCGTGGTAGAACTTGCCCGCGGAGGTCGAGACGTCCATGAGCTCCTCGACCGAGCCCCAGCCCATCGAGGGGCGCTGCTGGAAGATGCCGACCGAGTCGTGGTCGGTGTAGGTCACCGAGGAGTCGGTGTACTCGTAGCTCTCCGGGACGGCGTCGGAGGCGGCGTTGTAGAGCTTCGCCTCCTGCATCGCGGTGGCCAGGGCCACGGCCCAGCCGTTCTCGTCGAAGCCCTTGTCCTTGCCGGCCTCGATGATGGTGACCGCGTTGGCCTCCTGCTCGTCGTCGATGTCGCTGACGTCGATGTCGACCGGTCCGGCGGGCTCGGGTTCGGGTTCGGGCTCGGGGGCGGGCTCCTCGGCCTCCTCGACCGGGGCGGCCTCTTCGGTCACGGCTTCCTCGGTCGCCTCGGGGGCGGCCTCGGGCTCTGCGGCCTCGGTGGTCTCCGGAGCCGCCGCGGCGACCTCCTCGACCGGCTCGTCGGAGTTGGAGATGGCCCAGGCGGCCGAAGCGCCGGTTCCGGTGAACACGGCCGCCGCGAGGGCGATGACCGCGACGCGGCGGGCGCGCTGCCCATTGGGGTGCTCGTCCTTGAATCCCGCGAGGGTGGTGTGGAGTCGCTCGGCGACCGCTGAGGCGGCGCTCCGGATCGATCCGGTCACGCCTTCGATGATCTTGGTGATCTGCACTGGGCAACCGTAGGGAGGAATATCCCCAGGTCAAAACCGGTGCGAACCATGGAATCCAAGGTCAGGCGGGGGTTCGGCGCCAGTAGGTAAGCGCTGCCGCAAATGCCCGGAACCGCCGCTATCGTCGCCCTCGCCCGAGCGCGTCCGCGCTGCCGCCCGACCCCCTCCTGACACAGGACGAACCCGGCCTCATCCTTTCGGACGAGACCGGGTTCGGCGCAAAGATAACGTGACCGCGGTCACGACCCACGTTTAACGTGGGAGCCTTCCCCCGCTCAAGCGACGGAACCGAACGGCGCACCCGACACCTCGGTCGAAACCCCCACCCGGTCCAGGTACGGCGTCAGCCCACCCAGCCAGAACGGGAAGCCCGCACCCATGATCATCGCCAGGTCCACCTGCTTGGGCGAGGGCACCACGCCCTCGTCCAGCATCAGCTTGACCTCCTCGGCCAGACCCCGCAGCACCCGCTGCTTGACCTCCTCGGCCGACGACGGCTGGTTCCCCAGCTCGATCAGCGCCTTCGCCTCAGCGGTCAGCTGCCCCTTGCCCTTCGCCGCGGCGTCGAACACCGGGAAGTCGGCCTCGGCCAGCCGCTTCAGGTTCGCCGAAGCCGGGAACCGCGGCCCCAGGTCCTCGTTCAAGTGCTGGCACAGGTGCCAGCACACCTGGAGCCCCACGAGCTCCAACAGCGCGAACGGCCGCATCGGCAGCCCCAGCTCGTCGAGCGCCACGTCCGCGACCTCGATCGGCGTCCCCGCGTCGACCACCCCGGTGACCTCGGCGAGCATCCGCCCCAGCAACCGGTTCACGATGAACGCCGGCCGGTCGGCCGAACCCACCGCGGTCTTCTTCAGCTTCTTCGCCACCGCGTACGCCGTCGCCAGCGTCGCCGGGTCGGTCGAATCGGTCGCGATGATCTCCACCAGCGGCATCACCGCCACCGGGTTGAAGAAGTGCATCCCCACGAGCCGCTCAGGGTGCTTGAGCTGCGAAGCCATCGCGGTGATCGACAGCCCCGAGGTATTGGTGACCAGCAGCGCCTCCTCGGAGACGATCGACTCGACCTCCGCGAACACCGCCTGCTTGACCGACAGCTCCTCGAACACCGCCTCGATCACCAGGTCGCAGTCGGCGTACACCGACTTGTCGGCGCTGGCCGAGACGAGCGCGCGCAGTTTGGCGGCCTTGAGCTTGGACGTGCGGCCCTTGGCCTCCAGCTTGTCGATCTCGGCCCGCACGTACGCCAGGCCCTTCTCGGCGCGCTGGGCGTCCAGGTCGGTCATGACCACCGGCACTTCGAGGCGCCGCGCGAACATGAGCGCGATCTGCCCGGCCATGAGCCCGGCCCCGACGACGCCGATCTTGCGCACGTCCTTGGCCAGGCCCGGGCTCGGCGCGCCCTCGGGGCGCTTGCCCAGGGCCCGCACCAGGTTGAACGCGTAGATGCTGGCCTGGAACTGGGGACCGGCCTCGAGGTCGGCGAGCGCCTCGTCCTCGGCGAGCGAGCCCTCCTCGAACGACGCGTGCCGCGCCAGTTCGAGCAGGTCCAGCGCCCGCACCGCGGCGGCCGAGGCGTTGTGGACCTTCTCGTCCACGAGCTTGCGGGCGCCCGCGATGACCTGCGGCCAGACCTCCCGGTCGACCTCGGGGCGCTCGACGACGATCGCGCCGGTCGCCACGCGCACGGCCCAGTCCAGGGACTCCTCGAGGAAGTCCGCGGGCTCGAACTCGGCGTCGGCGATGCCCAGCGGCACCAGGTCCTTGCCCTTGAGCATCTTGTTCTGGTTCAAGGGGTTGCCGACGATGACCTGCGCGGCCTTCTCGACCCCGATGAGGTTCGGCAGGATCTGCGAGCCGCCCCAGCCGGGGATGAGCCCGATCGAGACCTCGGGCAGGCCCAGCCCGGCCGCGCTCGTGCTCACGGTGCGGTAGTGGCAGTGCAGCGCCAGCTCGAAGCCGCCGCCGAGGGCCACGCCGTTGATGAACGCGAACGTGGGGACCGCGGAGTCCTTGAGTCGCTTGTAGAGCGCGTGCCCGGCCTGGGCGAGCATGAGGCCCTGCTCGCGCGATTCGAGGCTCGGCATGAGCTTGATGTCGGCGCCGGCCAGGAAGATGAACGGCTTCCCGGTGACGGCCACGAGCTTGACGTCCTCGGCGGCGTCGACCTCGTCGAGCGCCCGCCAGAGGTTCTTGAGCCCGCCGGGCCCGAAGGAGCTGGGCTTGGTGTGGTCGTAGCCGTTGTCGAGGGTGATCAGCGCGGCCTTGCCGCCGAGCCCGCGGGGCTCGAAGAAGCGGACGTGGGCCTCGGTGACGACCTCTTCGTCGAAGTCGGGAAGGTCGAGCGGCGTCGCGTACATTACTTGGCCCCCTTGAAGTTCGGGTTCTCCCAGATGACCGTGCCGCCCTGGCCGAGGCCGACGCACATGGTGGTGATGCCGTAGCGCACCTCGGGGTGCTCGACGAATTCGCGGGCGAGCTGGGTCATCAGGCGCACGCCCGAGGACGCGAGCGGGTGGCCCATCGCGATCGCGCCGCCCCACGGGTTGACCCGCGGATCGTCGTCGGCGATCTTGAAGTGGTCGAGGAAGGCCAGGACCTGGATGGCGAAGGCCTCGTTGATCTCGAACAGGCCGATGTCGTCGATCGACAGGCCCGCGCGTGCGAGGGCCTTCTCGGTGGACGGGATCGGCCCGACGCCCATGGTCTCGGGGTCGACGCCGGCGAACGCGAAGCCGACCATCTTCATGGCGACCGGCAGGCCCAGCTCGGCGGCGGTCTCGGCGTCGGCCAGCAGGCACGCGGTGGCGCCGTCGGTGTTCGGCGAGGAGGTCCCGGCGGTGACGCGCCCGTGCGGGCGGAACGGGGTGCGCAGGTTCGCGAGCCCCTCCATGCTGGTGCCCGGGCGGGGGAGCTCGTCGGCTCCGGCGATGGTCCAGCCCTCGTCCGAGCGCGCGGCCATCGTGGTGATGTCCGGGGTCAGCTTGTCGACCGCTTCGGCGTAGCGCTGCTGGGTGCGCACCGCGTAGGCGTCGGCGCGCTCCCGGGTTAGGTGCGGGTAGAGGTCGTGCAGGTTCTCGGCGGTGTAGCCCATCTGGAGCGCGTCGGGGTCGACCAGCCGCTCGGCGACGATGCGCGGGTTGGGGTCCACGCCTTCGCCCATCGGGTGGTTCGACATCGACTCGACGCCGCCGGCGATGGCGATGTCGTACTGGCGCGAGGCGATCGCCGACGACACGCTGGTCACCGCGGTCATCGCGCCCGCGCACATGCGGTCGATCGAGTAGCCGGGGACCGAGCGCGGCAGTCCGGCCAAGAGCGCGGCGGTGCGGCCGAGCGTGAGTCCCTGGTCGCCGATCTGGGTGGTGGCCGCCAGGGCCACCTCGTCCACGCGCTCAGGCGGCAGCGCTGGGTTGCGGCGCAGCAGCGTCCTGATGGCGCGGATGATCAGATCATCGGCGCGTGTGTCCTCGAAGAGTTTGCCCGCCTTGCCGAACGGGGTCCGTACCCCGTCGACGAAGACGACATCGCGGATGGTGTCGTTCACGCCAGCCCCTCCTTTGGGTATGCAACGTCACAAGCGATGTTACCCGCAAGTAAGTTCGATGCAACGGCAGCACCCAGCCTAGTGCCGTCCGCCCCGTCGCACCCCGCCGAAACCCGAGCCGCACCGCGTCGAAGGTGTGTCGGGGTCACGATTTCGTTGTTACCATCGATACGGTCAGGGGGGTGACAACTATGGAGGAACGACACACGAACCCGCTCGAAGCGATGGACCCCGAGACGCTTCGTCGACTTGAGCGGCGGGCGGCGAAACACGCTCGCTCGGTAGAAGACGAGGCGGTGGCCATACTCACCACTGCGGTAGAACCGTTCGAATCGGCGAACACCTGGTTCGAGGAGCGGCTCGCAGGGACCGGTGGGTTCGCTGAGGACGAGTTCTCGATCCCCCCGAGAACCGGCTCTCCTGCAAGGTGGGCGGACTTCTCCCGATGATTCTGGTCGACACGAACGTTATCTCGGAGCGTATGCGCCCCAAGCCGAATGAGAAGGTCCTGAAGTGGTTTCGGGCAACTCGCCGTGCAGAGCTCTACACGTCGACGATCACCGTTGCCGAGCTTCGCGCCGGAGCGTCCGTACTTCCGCAAGGTCGCCGCCGAGCGGAGCTTGAATCGGTGATCGACGATGTGATCGCCGTATATTTTCGGTACAGCGTGTTGCCATTCGACATGCCCTCCGCAGAATCCTTTGCCACCGTGATCGAGCAGCGGCGCGAAGCCGGCCGCCCGATCGAGATGGCGGATGCGCTGATCGCGGCAGTCTGCATTTCGCAGAATGCGCCGTTGGCGACCCGGAACACCAAGGACTTCGACGGGCTCGGGATCACCCTGATCAACCCCTGGGAGTACTGACCCGCAACCCCCGGGCAGCGCATGCAAAAAGGGCGACGGCCTCGCCGTCGCCCCTTTGTCGTCCCGTCAGCCTTCGAGGGCCTTGGCCAGGCGCTGCGCCAGCAGTTCGATCTGCCACTCGCGGGCCCCGCCCTCGGCCAGGACCTCGCGCACCCGCGGCTCCGAGGCCTGCTTCGGCGGCTCCCACGCCAAGCCCCGCACCAGCGCCGGGGCGATGAGGTTCTCGGCGGGCAGGTGGTGCTTCTGGGCGACCTCGGCCACCGCCTCGCGCGCCGCGGCCAGCCGCTCGGCCGCCACCGGGTCGCGATCGGCCCAGCGGTGCGTCGCGGGCGGGCCGTCCTGCGGCGGCGTCGTCGACGGCAGGTCCTCGCTGGGCACCGTGCGGGCCTCGGCCAGCGCCGCCAGCCACAGGCGCGCGTTCGCGCGGCCGCCACGCCGCCGGAACCCCGGCAGCCCCATCAACTCCGCGAAATCCGTGGGATCGGCCGTGGCCGACTCCACGATCGCCGCGTCCGGCAGCACCTTGCCCGGGGCGCGGTCGAGCTTGCGCGCCAGGTCGTCCCGCGCCTCCCACACCGCGCGCACCCGGCCCAGCGCCTTCGCGCCGCGCACCTTGTGGATGCCGCTGGTGCGCCGCCACGGCTCCTTGCGCGGCTTGGGCGGACCGGCCGTGCGCACATGCTCGAACTCGGCCTCGGCCCACGCGGTCTTGCCCTGCTCGTCGAGTTCGGCGGCCAACCGGTCGCGAAGTTCCACGAGCAATTCCACGTCCAACGCCGCGTACACCAACCAGTCGTGCGGAAGCGGACGAGACGACCAATCCGCCGCCGAATGCTGCTTCTCCAACCGGAAACCCAGCAACTGCTCGGTGATCGACGCCAGTCCGACCTTCTCGAAATTGCACAACCGCGCCGCCAACTCGGTATCGAACAACCGAGTCGGACGCAGATCCAACTCCTCCAGGCAAGGCAGATCCTGACTCGCCGCGTGCAGAATCCACTCAGGGCCCGAAAGGGCCCGGCGAAGCGGCGTCAAATCCTCAATCGGAATCGGATCCACCAGCACCGTGCCAGCACCCTCGCGCCGCAACTGGATCAAATACGCCCGACCCGAATAGCGGAAACCGGACGCGCGCTCTGTGTCAATGGCGATCGGACCGGAACCGGCTTCAAGGCGCGCGGCGGCCTCCGCGAGATCGGCGGAGGACTGGATCAGCGGGGGCATGCCATCGCGCGGCTCGGTGAGGAG
The DNA here is from genome assembly GCF_040645615.1 of Glycomyces sp. NPDC046736. Classification (NCBI taxonomy): domain Bacteria; kingdom Bacillati; phylum Actinomycetota; class Actinomycetes; order Glycomycetales; family Glycomycetaceae; genus Glycomyces; species Glycomyces sp. NPDC046736. Next base: position 185,852 of record NZ_JBEYYO010000007.1, read on the forward strand.
TTCGGCTTCCGGCTCGGGTTGGGGATCGGTCACCCGTTCACCGTACGGCCAGGTAACCTGCGCGCGCTACTGCCCCGCCGGACAAGAGACCGTTTTACACCCGATCGTGGGCTAATCAACCGATTTCGTCTCCATCATGGACGGCCCGCGACCGTGCCGCCAGCCACACCACCCCGCCCAGGCGCCACCCGAATGCGGGCCACATCGCACTCGCCGCTCCGGGCGAGTACGCGATCGGCGTGAAAAGATGGCACCGTGGCCAACGAAGCAGCACCGCTCGCAGCATCCCCGTTCCTCACGGCCTGCCGAGGGGAGGAGCCCAGCCGCACCCCCGTCTGGTTCATGCGGCAAGCCGGACGATCCCTCCCCGAATACAAGACCGCCCGCGCCGGCACCACCATGCTCGAAGCCTGCCGCACCCCCGAACTGGTCACCGAGATCACCATGCAGCCCGTCCGCCGCTACGGCGTCGACGCCGCGATCTTCTTCTCCGACATCGTCGTACCCATCGCCGCCATCGGCCTCGACATCGAGATCGTCCCCGGCACCGGCCCCGTCGTCGCCGAACCCCTCCGCACCGAAGCCGACGTCAAACGCCTGCGCAACCTCGACCCCTGCGACGTCCCCTACATCACCGAAGCCATCGGCCTCCTCACCAAAGAGCTCGGCGGCACCCCCCTCATCGGCTTCGCCGGCGCCCCCTTCACCCTCGCCTCCTACCTCATCGAAGGCGGCCCCTCCCGCGACCACGCCAAGACCAAGTCCCTCATGCGATCCCAACCCGAGGTCTGGCACGCCATCGCCTCCCGCCTCGCCGCCATCTGCGGCGAATTCCTCCGCGTCCAAGTCGAAGCCGGCGCGCAAGCCGTGCAGCTCTTCGACTCCTGGGCCGGCGCCCTCTCCGAAGCCGACTATCGCCGCTTCGCCCTGCCCCACTCCACCGCCGCGCTCGCGGGCGTCGCGCAGTCGGTGCCGCGCATCCACTTCGGCGTCGGCACCGGGCACCTGCTCGAAGCCATGTCCGAAACCGGAGCCGAGATCAGCGGCGTCGACTTCCGCATCCCCCTCGACCAGGCCGCCAAGCGCCTGCCGGGCAAGGTCCTCCAAGGCAACCTCGACCCGGCCGCGATCCTCTCCGACGACGCGCCGCTCATCGCCGAGACCGACGCCGTGATCGAAGCCGGCCGCGCCGCCAAAGGCCACATCTTCAACCTTGGCCACGGCGTGCTCCCCGAATCCGACCCCGGCAAGCTCAAACTCGTGGTCGACCGCGTCCACGAGGTCACCGCCACATGAGCCCCATGACCCCCGCCCGCGTCACGGGCACCCCGGGCCGGACGAGGGTCCTCGTCGTCGGCGGCGGCATCACCGGCCTCGCCGCCGCCCACCGCCTGCGCGGCCTCCTCGGCCCCGACGCCGAAATCATCGTCGCCGAGCAGTCGAACCGCCTCGGCGGCAAGATCCACACCGTCGAATTCGCCGGACGCACCGTCGAGACCGGAGCCGAATCGCTCCTGGCCGCCCGCCCCGAAGCGGTCGGCCTCGCCCGCGACGTCGGCCTCGGCGACGCGATAGTCCACCCCTCGAACCTCAAGCCCGCCTTGAGCATCGGCGGCGAACTCATCGACTTCCCGGCCGGACACATGATGGGCATCCCCGGCGACCCGGCCGACGTCGCCGCCATCGCCGACGCGAAGGAACGCCCCGACGACGGCCTCCCGATCCTCGAACCCGGCCAAGACCTCTCAGTCGGCGCACTCGTCCGCGCCCGGCTCGGCGACGACATCCTCGACCGGCTCGTCGCCCCGATGCTCGGCGGCGTCTACGCCGGCGACGTCGACCGGCTCTCAGTGCGCGCCGTCATGCCGCAACTCGCGGCAGCACTCGAACGCCATGCCCGGTTGACGGACGCGGTCAACGAGATCAAGCGACCCAGGACAGGCAAACCGGTCTTCGCCACGATCGAAGGCGGCCTCGACCGCCTCGTCACCGCCACCTCCGCCGCCGCCCGCGCCGAAGTCCGCCTCGGCATGACCGTCCGCGAACTGCGCCAGACCCCCTACGGCTGGGAAGCCATCGCCGGACCCGTCCCCGACCCGATCAAGATCACCGCCGACGCGGTCGTCCTCGCCGTCCCCGCCTCACCCGCCACCGAACTGCTGCGCGGCGTCGAACCCCAGGCCGCCGCCGCGCTCTCGGGCGTCGCCTACGCCTCGGTCGCGCTGGCCGCGTTCGCCTTCGACCAGGTCGACCTGCCCGAGCGGTCCGGTTTCCTCACGCCCGCTTCGGAGGGCAAGACCGTCAAGGCCGCCACGTTCGCGTCCAAGAAATGGCCGCACCTGGGCCGCCGCCGCCAGATCGTGCGGGTCTCCATGGGCCGCATCGGGGAAGAGGCGCTGCTCCAGTACGACGACGCCACGCTCGCCAAGACCGCCCTGCGCGAACTCGGCGAGCACCTGGGCCGGCGCCTGCCCGAACCGGTCGAGCAGCGGATCGACCGCTGGGGCGGGGCGCTCCCGCAGTACGCTCCCGGTCACGACGCGCGGATCGCGGCCGCCCGCGAGGCGCTCGGGTCCGAGCGCCGGATCGCGATCGCCGGGGCCGCGGTCGACGGGGTCGGCATCGCCGCCTGCGTCGCGTCGGGCCAGCGGGCCGCGGAGGACATCGCAGCACAGCTCATCGAGCATTCGAACTAGAAGGGCCGCAAGGTGACCGAGACCCAGTCGAACAACCCGAACGCGCAGCGGATCAAGGAGCTCAACGAGACGATCCGCTACACCCTCTGGTCGGTGTTCCGCGTCGAGGAGTCCATGCCCTCGATCCGGCAGGACCTGGCCAGCGACACCGAGGCGTTCTTCGAGAAGCACTGCGCCGACCACGGTGTGACCGTGCGCGGCACGTACGACCTGACCGGGCTGCGGGCCGACGCGGACCTGCTGGTGTGGTGGCACGCCGAGTCCTCCGACCAGCTCCAGAAGGCCTACGCCGACTTCCGCCGCACCGCGTTCGGCCGCCACCTCGCGCCGGTGTGGTCGAACATGGCGCTGCACCGGCCCGCCGAGTTCAACCGCAGCCACCTCCCGGCGTTCCTCACCGAGGAGCCGCGCGGGTATGTGAGCGTGTACCCGTTCGTGCGGTCCTACGAGTGGTACCTGCTGCCGGACGAGGAGCGGCGCGACATGCTGCGCGAGCACGGCCAGATGGCCCGCGACTACCCGGACGTGCGCGCGAACACCGTGCCCGCGTTCGCGCTCGGCGACTACGAGTGGATCCTCGCGTTCGAAGCCGATGAGCTGCACCGGATCGTGGACCTCATGCGCGAACTGCGCGCGTCCCGCGCGCGCAGGCACGTGCGCGAGGAGGTCCCGTTCTACACCGGCAAGCGGCGCTCGATCACCGACATCATCAACGACCTGCCGTAGGGGGTCGCGTGCCCACCAACGGCGATCCGGCCGCGGACCTGTGGTTCGGGGTCGGCTGGTTCAGCGGCATCGGCGCCGTCTTCGGCGGCATGATCCTGCTCTTCATCTGGGGTGTGCTCGCGGTCTCGGCGCTGCTCGGTCTGACCGGTTTCTCGGTGGCGGGCCTGCTGCGCCGCAAGCGCCGGGAGCGACCCGAGGACGGCGGGCTCGATGACCTCTTCTGAGTGGCTGATCCCGCTGCTGCTGTTGGCCGCGGTGGCGCTCTTGGCCGAGAGCGTGCGGCAGTTGCGGCGCCGGTGGGTGCTGGTCAAGGTCGTGGGCGACTCGATGGAGCCGGCGCTGCGCGAGGGCTCTGAGGTCCTCGCCAAGCGCACCAAGCGGATCGCGGTCGGGGACGTGGTGGTCCTCGCGGCCCCCGACCCCGAGCTCGGCTGGGCCGAGACCATCCGGGCCCGCGGCCCGTGGTGGGTCAAGCGCGTCGCGGCCGCCCCCGGCGACCCGATGCCCGGCGCGAGTGGCACGGTCCCGCCGGGGCACTGGTTCGTGTTGGGGGACAACCCGACCGGAGCGGACTCGCGCCGCCACGGTCCGGTCCCGGCCTCGGCCGTGTTCGGTACCGTGATTCGCGAGTTCTGATCGCGTAAAGGGGTATGTCGTACCCCGCGTGTATTTTTATTCCAGGGGTCCCCTAAGGGGACATATCGGGAATATCGCGACTTGCCCCGTTTCATGTTCGCCACTACTTAGGGAATCCTAAGGTGCGGGCGCTTCATCTCGGCATTCGGGACGTGGCAGACTTGGGTGCATGCCTGCGCTTCGTTCACGCACTTCCACCCACGGCCGCCAGATGGCGGGCGCCCGCGCGCTGTGGCGCGCCACCGGCATGACCGACTCCGACTTCGGCAAGCCGATCGTGGCCATCGCCAACTCCTACACCCAGTTCGTGCCCGGCCACGTCCACCTCAAGGACATGGGCGACATCGTGGCCGGGGCCATCGCCGAGGCCGGCGGGGTCTCCAAGGAGTTCCACACCATCGCCGTCGACGACGGCATCGCGATGGGCCACGAGGGGATGCTCTACTCGCTCCCCAGTCGCGAGATCATCGCCGACTCCGTCGAGTACATGGTCAACGCCCACTGCGCCGACGCCCTCGTGTGCATCTCCAACTGCGACAAGATCACCCCCGGCATGCTCATGGCCGCGCTGCGCCTGAACATCCCGGTCGTGTTCGTCTCCGGCGGCCCCATGGAGGCCGGGAAGACCGTCGACAAGGACGGGATCGTCACCCAGAAGCTCGACCTCATCGACCCGATGATCGCCGCCGCGAACGACGACGTGTCCGACGCCCAGCTGCGCACCCTCGAAGAGAACGCGTGTCCCACCTGCGGCTCGTGTTCGGGCATGTTCACCGCCAACTCCATGAACTGCCTCACCGAGGCCATCGGCCTCTCACTGCCGGGCAACGGCTCCACCCTCGCCACCCACGCGGCCCGCCGCGACCTCTTCACCGAGGCCGGGCGCGTCGTGATGGACCTGTGCCGCAAGTACTACGAGCACGACGACGACTCGGTCCTGCCCCGCTCGATCGCCACCCAGCAGGCCTTCGAGAACGCGATGGCCCTCGACGTGGCCATGGGCGGCTCCACCAACACCGTGCTCCACCTCCTCGCCGCCGCGCGCGAGGCCGGGCTGAGCTTCTCGGTCGCCGACATCGACGCGGTCTCGCGCCGCGTCCCGTGCCTGTCGAAGGTCGCCCCCAACTCCGCGAAGTACCACATGGAGGACGTGCACCGCGCCGGCGGCATCCCCGCGATCCTCGGGGAGCTGTGGCGCGGCGGGCTCCTCCACGAGGACGTCCACTCCGTGCACGCCCCGAACCTCGACGAGTGGCTCGGCGCGTGGGACATCCGCGCCCAGGCCCCCTCGCCCGAGGCGATCGAGCTGTTCCACGCCGCGCCCGGGAACGTGCGCACCACCGAGGCGTTCTCGACCTCGAACCGCTGGGCCTCGCTCGACACCGACCAGGCCGACGGCTGCATCCGCTCGGTCGAGCACGCCTACACCAAGGACGGCGGCCTGGCCGTGCTGTTCGGCAACCTCGCCGAGGACGGCTGCGTCGTCAAGACCGCCGGTGTGCCCGAGGAGAACTGGACCTTCACCGGCCCGGCGCACGTGTTCGAGTCCCAGGACGCGGCCGTGCAGGGCATCCTCGACAAGTCCGTGGTCGAAGGCGAGGTCGTCGTCATCCGCTACGAGGGCCCCAAGGGCGGCCCCGGCATGCAGGAGATGCTCTACCCGACCTCGTTCCTCAAGGGCCGGGGCCTGGGCCGCAAGTGCGCGCTCATCACCGACGGCCGCTTCTCCGGCGGCACCTCCGGGCTCTCGATCGGGCACATCAGCCCCGAGGCCGCAGGCGGCGGCACGATCGCGCTCGTCGAGGACGGCGACATCATCGAGATCGACATCCCCGCCCGCCGCATGGAGCTCAAGGTCGCCGACTCGGTGCTGGCCGAACGCCGTGTGGCCCAAGAGAAGCGCGAACGTCCGTTCACGCCCGAGGCCCGCGACCGCCACGTCTCGCGGGCCCTCCAGGCCTACGCGGCGATGGCCACCCCGGCCAGCGACGGCGCGGTCCGCAAGGTCGACTAGGGGGCGTTTAAGAACTCCCGGCGAGTCGGTATCGGAGTCCATTCGTTCGCTCGCGAGGCGGAAGGCCGCCCGAATCCCGGCTACGTCGACGGCGACGCCGGACGCGAGGACCTCGTCGCCCAGGGCTACCCGGCCGACGTCGTCGACCGCGTCGCGGGCCTGGTCGACCGC